>NZ_JBWJVP010000255.1:0-22500 GCF_056339915.1 Blautia sp. ZXY-1-B12
TTGTTGAATTAAAAATGAAATAAAGTTTCAGTAATCATAGAGTGTATGGATTCAATTCCATATGCTCTTTTTCTTTACTTAATTTCATGAAAAATGTAAAAATCTAATGTTACGAGTTTCTTACGAGTTGCATTAAAAAAACTCGCAAGAAAAAAAGTAAAAAAATTTGCTTTTGACCACTGTAAAACATGCTCTGAGCGTTTCGTTATATGAAGGGATAATTTTTCTTTCATATTTCAAGGAAAAGAGGATAAAGAAATGTCAGAGAAAAGATGTTATACAGTTCAAGAGTTACAGGAAATCTTAGGAGTCAGCAGACCTACTATTTATAACCTTTTGAAGAAAAAGGAATTCCGGTGGATCCAGTTGGATGGCGGAAAGTATCGCATCTCTAAGAAGAGTTTCGATGACTGGCTCGATAACTTGGAACAGTAAAAAACAGGGTGTTGATCTGGCAGATTTTGTCTGCAATCGACATCCTAAATTTTTATCTGGATTTGAGATATGATATAAGAAAAAACACTAACACTAAAAAAGACAGGAAGTGAAGAATAAATGGCAACAGCAATTATGAAACAAAAAGAAGTTCCGGAAATGGATGATGTTGCAGAAATCATTTCGAAGATATCAGAGGACAGTCCTTACAAACGTCGTCCAACGCAAAAGAGAACCTGGATGACCGTGCCGGAAATGGGAAAGCTGTTGGGATTAAAAAAGACAGATCGATACTGGCTGGTTCATAAAAATGTTTTTGAATCAAAAGAGATTGCCGGAAAGATACGAATCAACATTGCTAGCTTTGAAAAATGGTACGCCAATCAGATTAAATATCATAAAGTTACCGGAGAAAAACCCGGGAAAGAATTGAAATCCTGGTCCTATTCTGTTAAGGAAGTCGCGGATCTGTTGGGTGTTGATGAATATCTTGTTTATGATTTACTCAAGAAAAATCAAATGGAAGCTGTTATTGTCGATTACTGGAAACGAATACCAAAAGAATCTTTTCAGAATTGGTATAAAAGCCAGTCCCAGTATCGAACAAAGGAAGACAGAAAAAAAGACGCTCTTCTGGAAGATGCAACAATTACGATGCCTGAGATGGCACAGCTGCTTGGAACAACCAGAAGCGCAGTATATACAATTCTTGATAATCCAAAGTATAGTCATTTTTTTGAATTCATTGTGATTGCAGAAAAGAAAAGGATCACAAAAGAGAGTTTTCAAAAATTCCTGGAAGGTCAGGATCGGTATATGCTGGATCCATCGAATGATTATGAAGAACTTGCACAGGAACAAAATATTGCCCTGGCTAATTTCCGGCGGAAGAAATTATCACAGACCGGAATACGAGGAAGCAATGGAAATATAAAGTATCTTACTTTTGATGAAGCTTCCTATCTGGCAAAGGTCAGCAGAAGCATGATCAACAAGTGGGCGGATAAAGGAAAGTTCACAGTAATAAAAGTTGGCAGTCGAGTTAGGATCCGTCGGGATGAATTTGAGGACTGGATGGAGCAAAGAGATTTGGAAAGGAGTATGCAATAATATGGCATCAATAAGAGAACGAAACGGAAAATTCAATGTAATCTATTCTTATACGAATGAAAAAGGCGAGAGAAAACAGAAATGGGAAACCTATGAAACAAAAGCCGAAGCTAAAAGAAGAAAAAAAGAAATTGAATATAAAAAAGAGATGGGATCATTTGTCGTCCGCAAATGCAAAACACTGGACGAGCTCATTACAGAATATGTTGCACTGTATGGAAAAGAAAACTGGGCGCTTTCTACGTATGAAGGAAATGTCTCTCTTATCAACAACTATATTCTTCCGATCATTGGTGATGCAAAGCTGTCAGAAATCAATACCAGATTCATCGAAAGATATTATCAGAGTCTTTTGAAGAGGCGTGCTGTTATCAATCCATTAAATAAAACAAGTAAAAATGAACTTGTATCGGCCAGTACCATCAGAGATATTAATAAGCTGCTTAGAAACTGTTTTGAGCAGGCAGTGAAATGGGAATTGATGGAGAAAAATCCCTGCATTCATGCAACTGTACCAAAACATAAATCCCAAAAAAGAGACATCTGGACAGCGGATACATTGATGTATGCGCTCAGTGTCTGTGAAGATGAACGATTAAAGCTCGCAATTAATCTATCTTTCTCATGTTCCCTGCGACTTGGTGAGCTGCTTGGTCTTACCTGGGATTGTGTAGATATCTCTCCTGAGGCAATTGAAGAAAACCGTGCATATGTCTTCATCAACAAAGAATCACAGCGTATAAGAAAAGAATCGTTGAATGCATTGGATGAAGTCGATCCGGAACTTCTGGCAAAAGTATTGGCTAATCCAGAGATGCGGGCATTACTCAATTCGTTGGCGAAGACGATGAAGTAATGAATTCTATATCCCAATGAGTATATTTATTGTGCATATGGAGAATCTATCTCCATCAAATCTATTGAAATCTCCATCATTTAGCGTTAAAATGATGGAGATAAATTCAAAATGAAGGAGATTTCAATGAGAAATTTTGATTATATTACAAATCCTGCGAAGTTGCTGACACCTGAAATTGTTCAGATGGTTGGCAGTATTCATGAGCATAAAGGTAAACAGGAATTATTTCTGGAAGCAAACATAGATGAACTGAAAACACTTCTGGAAGTTGCTTTAATTCAAAGTACGGGAGCATCTAACCGAATTGAAGGTATATTTACAAGTGATAAACGTTTGGAAGAACTGGTAAGTCAGAAAGCAGAGCCACGTAATCGGTCTGAACAGGAAATTGCCGGCTACCGTGAAGTGCTGGCTACGATTCACGAAAGTTATGAATATATCACTCCAAGACCAAACATTATTTTACAGTTACATCGTGATTTATATTCTTATTCCCAAGGAAACATCGGTGGTACCTATAAGAATTCAGACAATGTAATTGCAGAAACCGATGCCGAGGGACACCAGAAAGCTCGTTTTATTCCCGTTCCAGCTTTTCAGACTGCAGAAGCAATAGACGAACTTTGCGCTCGTTTCCTTGAAGCATGGGAAGCTGACCGCATTGATAAACTGGTTTTGATTCCTATGTTCATTCTGGACTTTCTGTGCATCCATCCTTTCAATGACGGAAATGGTAGGATGAGCCGTTTGCTCACTTTACTGCTTTTTTATAAGGCGGGATATATCGTTGGAAAATATGTCAGTATGGAAATGCTGATTGAAAAGACAAAAGAAACATATTATGAAGCCCTTCAAGCAAGTTCTACTGGCTGGCATGAGGGCGAAAACAGCTATGAGCCTTTTGTTAAGTATTATTTAGGTATTATGCTGAAAGCATACAATGAATTTGAAAGCCGTGTAGAACATTTGAAGTACCATAATCTTTCCAAGCCGGATAGAATTAAGGCGGTGATTGATAATAAGGTTGGTAAGATAACGAAGAAGGAAATTATGGAACTATGCCCTGACATAAGTAAGGTTACCGTGGAAAGAACACTGACAGATTTAGTTAAGAGTGGGTATATCGCAAAGGTCGGTGCAGGTCCATCCACCGGTTATGTCCGTATTTGAAAAATTATTTTCAGATTTCCATAATAATAATATTACTACTTTGAATTAACCAATTTGCCAGTCAAAAACGCATGGACAAACCGTCTCATATGCGGTATATTATTTATAGACAAGAAAATATCTTGTGCTTTCGATAGGAAGTTTAATTGAATAATTGCGCGTCGCATTCTCGTTACTTAGTGATGAGTTAGACGCGCAAATTTTTTACCCAAAGGAAAACATATGTTTACTTTTGGCACTATATGTGCTAAAATATAGCCATGGGTAGTAGAAAAAACAACAGAATCTGAGAAAAGAGTTATCAGGGAAAAATAAAAATGCAGATAATATCCAGTTATGGTGTAGAATTACGAAAACAGAATATCCCAATCCGCCAGACACTGGAGATCTACCGTTCTGCTGTCAGCTATCTGATTGGGATTTATGTGCAGGTATGGGAAGAATTAGCAGAAATCCCGGATGCAAAGAGGCGTTTTAATGCTGCAGAACATCTGGTACATACTACGAAGAAAAACCATGCCTGTTTTGATTTTGATATCCGGTTCCCAAAGATGCCTTCCTATCTGCGCAGATCTGCCATCCAGCATGCACTGGGGACAGTATCCTCTTATAAAACACGGCTGGATCTATGGGAAAAGACCGACGGAAAGAGCGGGAAACCAAAGCTTGTATATGAAAATCACGCCATGCCGGTCTTCTACCGTGATGTCATGTATCGTGAAGGCGCGGAAGGGAAAGACGAAGCATACCTGAAACTCTATGACGGTCATGACTGGAAATGGTCCTGTGTACGTCTGGATCATACGGATATGGAATATCTGAGAAAATGCTGGTCAGGGAAAAAGGCATCTGCCCCGACTCTGGAAAAGAGACACCGGAAGTATTTTTTGCGTTTTTCCTATAAAGAGGAAGTAACACTTACCAAAACACCTGTGAAAGAACAGATTATCTGCAGCGTGGACTTAGGGATCAATACCGATGCAGTCTGTACGATCATGCGGGCAGACGGAACTGTCCTGGGAAGAAGATTCATAGATCATCCCAGTGAAAAAGACCGGATGTACCGCACACTGGGACGGATCCGCAGATCCCAGAGGGAACATGGCTCTGCGCAGACACAGGGAAGATGGGCATATACGAAACGTCTGAACACAGAACTGGGTAAAAAGATTGCAGGTGCGATTGTAAGATATGCGGAAGAAAACCATGCAGATGTGATCGTGTTCGAGTATCTGGAGATGCAGGGGAAGATATCGGGAAAGAAAAAACAGAAACTGCACCTGTGGAGAAAAAGAGATATCCAGAAGTGTTGTGAACATCAGGCACACAGGAAAGGGATGCGGGTATCCAGGATCTGCGCATGGAATACCAGCAGATTGGCTTATGATGGTTCCGGGGCGGTAACACGTGACTGGGAAAATCACAGCCTCTGTACTTTCCAGACAGGAAAACGATATAATTGTGACCTGTCAGCATCCTATAATATAGGGGCGAGATATTTTATAAGGGAACTTTTAAAACCCCTTCCGGCAACGGAAAGGTCTTTACTGGAGGCAAAAGTCCCTCCTGTAAAGCGTAGAACCTCATGCGTCTATGCAGATCTGAGGAAACTCCATTCAGAAATGGAACGTTTAAAAGCAGCATAGATACAGGCAGATATACAGCGGACTACCTGTAATGTGGGAACCTGCCATATCTGGCATGGGAAATGCGCATAACTGCGTACCTAAGTTACAGGCGTATCCGCCGATATTCAGTCGGACGCCTAAAGCGTCTGGAAGCATGTGACTTCAGTCATGTGAGGTTCACCCATAAAGCTTTGGGGCGGAAGCACAATTCAGGACTGTGGTGACTCCTAATGTGGATCCGATCACATTTTTTAATAAGGCTAATGAGTTGATGGTAAAGAATTCTCCGGCAGCTGCGGATAAGGAAATGCTTGAAAAAATAGCAGCTGTGAATATAGGTCCTGGTATGGAATTTGACACTTCTGTTCTTACCGGTGATGTTGCAGAAAACTGGAAGACAATGCTGACAGAAATTCAGCTAAAGCTTATCAAAGAGGACCAGAAATTCTCAAAAAAGCTTGGTCAGTGGGACTATTTTGGTGAACCGATCGGAGATTTCAATACAGAATATGCTTATCGTGCACTGGTAGCTCTTGCAGGGCTTGGTGCCAATACAGTTGAAGTTGCGCTGTATCCAAAGATAGAGCAGGATGCGGATGGAAATACTCTTCTTAACTTTCTGTAAAATTAACTCTCGATTCAAAAGAATGGCTTATTTATGCGGTTTATTCAAGATATGTAGTTAATAATATGAGAATTAATTACCTCTCGAGAGTTAACTTATAAAACAGCCACAAATCCATTGAGGTCAGAGTTCCTTATCGTGGAGCGACGACCTCAGTTTTTTTATAACCGTAAATTAACAAGGAAGATATTTGCAGATGGACGGAAATTGGATTCAGGTCTAAAAAAGAACTTTTCTCATACAGGTATATGATTTATAATCATAATAAAAGGAAGATACTATAGTAATTCTTGTAAATAATGTATATTGATTCAGCTCATCAGAACATGAAATCCTGTTGAACTGTCTTAAATGCATTAATTAAGAGGATTGTTAAGCAGTGGCAACCGATGTTTCACGTGAAAACGAAAAGGATGGGATGATTATGAAAAATTACTCAGAAGATGTAAACAGACAGTATCATATTCAAGTGGCAAAAGGTGAAGTGGGCCGTTATGTGATCCTTCCGGGAGATCCGAAAAGATGTGTAAAGATTGCACAGTATTTTGATAATCCTGTGCTGATCGCAGACAACAGGGAATATATCACTTATACAGGAACACTGGATGGAGTGAAGGTCAGTGTAACGTCAACCGGTATTGGTGGCCCATCAGCGTCCATTGCAATGGAAGAGCTGTATCGCTGTGGAGCGGATACTTTTGTCAGAATCGGAACCTGTGGTGGAATGCAGACGGAAATAAAAAGTGGAGACATTGTAATTGCGACAGCAGCAGTACGTATGGAAGGAACAAGCAGAGAATATGCGCCAATTGAATATCCGGCAGTGGCAAATCTGGATGTGACCAATGCTCTTGTTGAAGCTGCGAAGGAGAAAGGATTTATATATCATACAGGTGTGGTACAGTCTAAAGATTCTTTCTATGGACAGCATGAGCCGGAAGCAATGCCGGCAGGTTATGAGTTGATCAATAAATGGGAAGCCTGGAAACGAATGGGATGTCTTGCTTCTGAAATGGAATCCGCGGCACTTTTCATCGTAGCCGGTAAACTCAGGGCGAGGATGGGTTCCTGTCTGTTGGTATTGGCAAATCAGGAGAGAGAGAAGCTGGGTCTTGAGAATCCGGTTGTACATGACACAGACATGGCAATCCGGGTAGCTGTAGAGGCAATCCGCAGAATGATTAAAGAAGATCAGGGACAAGTTCTGTAAGGACGGAGGTGACAGAGAATGCAGAATCTGGAAAAATCAATGATCAGCAAACTGATTGAGACTGCAATGGAACAACTCAAATTTTCTTATACACCCTATTCAAATTTTAAGGTTGGTGCATCATTACTTACAAAAAACGGACAGATTTATACAGGGTGTAACATTGAAAATGCGGCATATACACCTACGAACTGTGCAGAACGAACTGCAATTTTCAAAGCAGTGAGCGAAGGCGTCAGGGAGTTTGACACAATTTGTATTGTGGGTGGAAAAGATGGGATTTTGACAGAGTATACAGCTCCCTGTGGTGTCTGCCGTCAGGTAATGATGGAGTTCTGTGATCCGGAGACATTTCGGATTATTCTGGCAATAGATAAAGAGCATTATGATATCTACACACTGAAGGATTTGCTACCGCTGGGATTTGGACTACGAAATCTGATAAATTCCCGAGAAATATAAGGTAAACGCCCATCATTGCAAGTAATTTTTAATTGCGAAAAGTAAAAAAAGTGAATGACGAATAAAAGGGAACAGGAAAAGGTCAGCGATTAATAAAATGTAAGAGAAGGAGTAAACATAAATGAAAAATTACGACAGAATTTTTGTAATTGTACTTGATTCTCTGGGAATCGGGGCAATGCCGGATTCAGCAAAATTTGGTGACATCGGGGTGGATACTTTTGGACATATTCTTGAGAAAATGGGTTCTCTGGAGATTCCAAATCTTAGAAAACTGGGAATGCTGAATCTTCATCCGGCAGGAAAAATGGCGGGTGTTGAGAATCCCAAAGGGCGATATACGCATCTGGGTGAAGCTAGCAATGGAAAAGATACCATGACCGGACACTGGGAGATGATGGGAATCAAAACAGAAAAACCATTTAAAACCTTTACAGAAACAGGGTTCCCGCCGGAATTGATCGCAGAACTGGAGAAAAGATGCGGAAAAAGAGTGATAGGAAACAAGAGCGCAAGCGGAACGGAGATTATTGAGGAACTGGGTGAAGAGGAGATTCAGACGGGTGCAATGATTGTTTATACTTCAGCTGATTCTGTTCTTCAGATTTGCGGAAATGAAGAAACTTTTGATCTTCAGAATCTGTACCGCTGCTGTGAAATTGCAAGAGAAATTACCATGAAGGATGAATGGAGAGTTGGCAGAGTTATTGCAAGACCGTACATTGGTAAGAAAAAAGGTGAATTTAAACGTACCAGTAACCGTCATGATTATGCATTGAAACCCACCGGACTTACCACGTTAAACGTGTTGAAAGATCATGGATTTGATGTGATCGGTGTTGGAAAGATTCATGATATTTTTTGCGGAGAAGGCATTACAGAAACTCATCATTCAGACAGCTCTGTACATGGAATGGAGCAGACAATTGAAATATGCAAGAGAGATTTCAGAGGGTTATGTTTTGTTAATCTTGTAGATTTTGATGCATTATGGGGACACAGAAGAAATGTGGAAGGTTACGGAAAAGAGATTGAGAAATTTGACAAAAATCTGGGTGTGTTGTTAGAAGAAATGAGAGAGAATGATCTGCTTATTCTCACTGCAGATCATGGAAATGATCCAACTTATACAGGAACTGACCATACAAGAGAATATGTACCATTCATTGCTTACTCAAAGAGAATGAAAAATGGCGGTGCGATAAAAGACGAAGATACTTTTGCTGTGATCGGTGCTTCTGTGGCGGAGAATTTTGGAGTGCCAATGCCTGAGGGAACAATTGGACATTCTGTTTTAAAAGAGTTAATGTAATAACGATTGTAAAAAAAGACAGGAATATTGAAAACAGGCGTTTTCAATCTCCTGTCTTTTGTGCTAAAATAGGAAAAGAATTTATCTGACTAAATCGTTAAAGAGAGACAAGTGATAAATTGTAAAAAGATAAAATGATACAGAAAGGAAACAGTTTTTATGGAAACAGGAACAATTTTTAAATTTCATAATGACCTGGATACAGACCAGATCATAGCATCACAGTATCTGTTACTTCCGAATCTGGATGAGATGAAAGGTCATGCATTTGAATCTCTGGATCCGGATTTTTCAAAGAAAGTAAAACCGGGAGATTTCGTGGTAGGTGGAGAAAACTTTGGATGTGGTTCTTCCAGAGAGCAGGCGCCTGGTGTTCTGAAAGCGTTGGGAGTACAGGCAGTTGTAGCAAAATCTTTTGCACGAATCTTTTACAGAAACTCTATTAATATTGGTTTGCCGGTAATTGTCTGCAAAGATCTTCCGGACGAAGTAAATACCGGAGATAAGATGGTTCTTCATATGTCAGAGGGAACAGTTGAAGCTAACGGAAAAACATATTCCTGTACAAAGCTTCCGGAATATATGCAGAATATTTTGAATCAGGGTGGTCTGATCGCATCTCTGAACAAGGAGGAGAAGTAAAATGGGAATGACAATTGCAGAAAAGATTATTGCTGCGGCAGCAGGTGTTGACAGCGTAAAACCGGGAGATATCCATACAGTTAAACTCGATCGTCTCATGAGTAATGATGGAACCACACATCTTACGGTTGATATGTATAACAATAAATTGAAAAATCCGCACATTGCAGATACAAGTAAGCTGGTGTTTATCGTGGATCATAATGTACCATCTGACAGCCCGAAAACAGCAGCATCTCAGAAGAAGATGCGAGATTTTGCAAAAGAACATAACATTGATTTCTGGGAAGGAAAAGGTGTCTGCCACCAGGTTATGATCGAGAATTATGTCCGTCCGGGTGAACTGATCTTTGGTGCAGACAGCCATACCTGTTCATACGGTGCATTAGGCGCATTTGGAACAGGCGTAGGATGTACAGATTTCCTTTATGGTATGGTAACAGGTACTTCATGGGTACTGGTTCCTGAGAGCGTAAAATTTAATCTGACAGGTAAACTTCCGGAAGGAGTTTACGCAAGAGATCTGATTCTTACAATCATTGGGGAAATCGGAGCAAATGGATGTAACTATCAGGCAATGGAATTTACAGGCGAGGGTGCGAAAACACTCAGTATCAGCGATCGTATGGCACTTTGCAACATGGCAGTAGAAGCCGGTGCAAAGACAGGTATCTTTGAAGCAGATGAGAAAGCTATTGAATATCTGAAAGAACATGGACGTGAGCCAAAGGCTGTATATCACAGTGATCCGGATGCAGTTTACGCGAGAGAATATACATTTGATTTATCAAAAGTCCGTCCTGTAGTTGCGAAACCTGATTTTGTAGACAATGTTGTGCCTGCAGAAGAAGCCTGCGGAATTGAAATCAATGAAGCATTTCTGGGATCCTGTAACAACGGACGTATTGAAGATCTGCGTGTCGGTGCAGAAATCATCAAGGGCAAGAAGGTTGCTGAGGGCGTCAGATTCCTCGTTGTGCCTGCAAGCCAGACTATTTACCGTCAGGCATTAAAAGAGGGGCTTATTGACACGTTTATGGAGGCTGGAGCCATTGTTATGAATCCGAACTGCAGTGTATGCTGGGGAAGCTGTCAGGGTGTGATCGGTGAGAACGAAGTTCTGATCAGTACAGGAACACGTAATTTCAAAGGTCGTGCAGGACACCCAAGTTCCAAAGTATATCTGGGATCAGCAGCTACTGTTACAGCATCTGCCATTACAGGAAAGATTGCGCTGGCAAGTGAGGTGTGATGCTAATTATAAATGTTTCACGTGAAACATTTAACCGAATCAAGTAAATTTCCTGCGAAGGTTGCGAAAAGCAATAGACAGCAGGTGGAGATTTGTTTGTATCAGGAGGAGAGCAAGCTCATCCTGATAAACTGCGGAGTAGTTATTCGGTATGGTATAGAGTCGCGTAGCAAAGCGGATATTCACAATTCATTTGAATGAATTTTAACTTGTGACTGTGAAAGTACTGAACAGTTACAAGTGAAGATAGAAGATAAGAGGTAAGATTATGGAAAAATTCACAGGAAAAGTGTGGGTTCTGGATGATGACATTGATACAGATATTATTATTCCAACAGAATATCTCGCACTGAAAACAATCGACGATATGAAACAGTACGGATTCAGTCCTCTGCGTCCGGAACTGGCAGGACAGATTCAGAAAGGCGACATTATTGTTGCAGGAAAGAACTTTGGATGTGGTTCTTCCAGAGAACAGGCACCGGAAATTATCAAAGCACTGGGAATTCAGTGTGTAATTGCCAAATCTTTTGCGAGAATTTTCTTCAGAAATTCTATTAATAATGGTCTGTTACTGATCGAGCAGCCAGATCTTCATGATGATATCAAAGAAGGTGATGAAATCACTGTGGTAATGAATGAACATGTAGATTACAATGGAAAACAGTACCCGATTGCTTCTCTTCCGGAAAATCTGATGAGCATTATTCAGGCTGGCGGACTTGTAAAAGCCATGCGTAAACTGAATGGGCTGGATTGATTTGGAAAGGAGAGGAAAATGGGCGAGACAGTTATTGAGAAAATTATAAGAAACAATGTTGGAAAAACAGTAAAGCCTGGAGACATTGTAACGGTCAATGTAGACAGGGTTATGATTCATGATATATTTATTCCATTTGTAGCAGAAAAGTTTGAAGAAATGGGCTTTACGAAGCTCTGGGATCCAGATAAAGCAGTACTCATATATGACCATTTGGTTCCTGCAAGTCAATTAGATGATACCAGACATTTCCATGCGGGAGATGCTTTTGCCAGGAAATATGGCATGAAAAATGTTCACAGAAGTGATGGAATCTGCCACCAGTTAATGACAGAGGCAGGTTATGTAAAACCGGGAAATATTGTATTTGGTACAGACAGCCATACCACTACCTACGGATGTGTAGGTGCTTTCTCCTCAGGTATCGGATATACAGAGATGGCAAGTATTCTGGGAACAGGAACTATGTGGATCAAAGTTCCTGAGACAATTAAAGTTGTGATCGAGGGAGAACTTCCGGAAAATGTTATGTCCAAAGATATCATCCTGCGTCTGATCGGTGATCTGGGAGCTGATGGAGCTACATACAGAGCACTTGAATTTACTGGCAGTACAGTAAAGAATATGACAGTAGCAAGCCGTATGACTATGGCAAATATGGCGATTGAGGCAGGTGCAAAATGTGCGCTGTTTACACCGGATGAAAAAACTGCAGAATATTGTGACATAGAGTTGAATGAGTTCCAGAAGAGCCTTACAGGAGATGAAGATGCAACCTATATGAAAACAATCACTTATCGCGCAGAGGATTTTGTACCGGTTATGGCATGTCCGTCTCAGGTAGATAAGATTAAAAATGTAAGTGAACTTGAAGGAACAGAAATAGATCAGGTATTTATCGGTTCCTGTACAAATGGCCGTCTGGAGGATCTCAGAGCTGCAGCAGAGGTGTTAAAGGGCAAAAAGGTAGCAGATTACGTTAAATTGATTGTAACTCCTGCAAGTCGTAAAATATACTGTCAGGCAATTGCAGAGGGAATTATGGATACTCTGGCAGAAGCAGGTGCAATGATCACACATCCCGGATGTGGATTATGCTGTGGACGTGCAGGAGGTATCCTTACCGACGGTGAACGTGTAGTAGCTACAAATAACAGAAATTTCCTTGGTCGAATGGGAACATCTAAGGTAGAGATTTACCTTGCATCACCAAAAACAGCAGCAGCGTGTGCAATTGCTGGTAAAATTGTAAATCCAGAGAAATAAAACGTACAATAAAATCAATGCGATATAAATTGTACAGATGATCAACGAAACTACAGAATAACAAAAGAATAAAATTAACGGATAAGTCCACTGCATTATTTATAAAAGGAGTAAGCAGTGGACTTATTTTTTGTCAGAGCACGACACTATGATATGTTTCATATCACATAATAAATCATCTGACGGGATAATAAGGAAAGAAAAGGCGTGGAAAAGCCTGTAAATTTGATTGCATAGAAAAAGTTTCTCAGACAGAATTGTCCAGTGTGAGTCTGATTTCCGACGAAAACATGTGCTTTTTGAACTTGAAATTGAATAAATAGAATCTGCGAAATGACAAGAAAGCCGCATAAATAAAAGGAATTTCAAAAACATCAAAACTTAAATTGAACATATATTGAACTGAAATAAGAAAAGTTAAATTCTGGTTCAATGTATAGTTCAAAATATAAATTAAACTAATTGAACCGATGTAACAAAAACAATTAACATGTTCAATGTAGTTCAATTAATAATGAACTATAAAATGAACTAAAAGTTGAACTTCACTGATGAAATTGAAAATAATAAAATTTACCGTTGAATTATTAGTTCAATTATAGTATAATAGCAAAGAAAAAAACTTGAAAAAGCTGATAAAATGCGGGATTTAAAAATGAACAGAACATATATTCGTGCATGATGCTGAAAGAAATATATTTGAACTTAATTAATGTTTGTATGTCTGAATGTATTTTGATTCCCGTATAAACAATATAATATATCTGTTCTTTCTATAACATATATGCGAAAGAATTAAGAAATATAACAATAACCATTGATTATAACAGTGTAATTTGTTTTTTACAGAGAACGGAGATAGTATTTATGAATAATATATTTGCTGAACGATTAAAAAAAGCAATGGAACAGAAGAATATGAAGCAGATCGACCTTGTAAAAAAGGCGGCAGAGAAGGGCGTGAAACTTGGAAAGAGTCATGTGAGCCAGTATCTGAGTGGAAAAACAACTCCCAGATCAGAAATTCTTAATTTTCTGGCGACAACATTAGGAGTAGAAACTGAATGGCTGAAAGGAACCGATGTATCTGTAGACACTTTAAAGAAAGAGACAAATGAGGCAGGAATTCAAATGGAAAATATGAAATTTGATTACAATTATAATAATATGAAAGAAAATACCAGGGAGACAGTTGAGGAAGTACAGGTTCGTGAATTTAAAAAATCATCTAAATTAAATAACGTATTATATGATGTAAGAGGACCGGTTGTAGAAGAAGCTGCACGTATGGAAAACGCAGGAACTCAGGTTTTGAAACTGAATATCGGAAATCCGGCACCATTTGGATTCAGAACACCGGACGAAGTGATTTATGATATGAGACAGCAGCTGACAGAGTGTGAGGGATATTCTCCTGCAAAAGGTTTGTTTTCTGCCAGAAAAGCAATCATGCAGTATGCACAGTTGAAAAAGCTCCCTAATGTATCAATTGAGGATATTTATACAGGAAACGGTGTCAGTGAACTGATTAATCTCTGTATGTCAGCTCTGTTGGATAATGGAGATGAGATTTTGATTCCATCTCCGGATTATCCGTTGTGGACTGCATGTGCAACTTTAGCTGGTGGAAAAGCAGTACATTATATTTGTGATGAGCAGGCAGAATGGTATCCGGATATGGATGATATCAGAAAGAAAATTACCAGCAGAACAAAAGCAATCGTTATTATAAATCCGAATAACCCGACTGGTGCGTTGTATCCGAGAGAGGTATTACAACAGATAGTAGATATTGCCAGAGAACATCATCTGATCATTTTCTCTGATGAAATCTATGACCGTCTTGTAATGGACGGAGCAG
This sequence comes from Blautia sp. ZXY-1-B12, assembly GCF_056339915.1. Lineage (NCBI taxonomy): Bacteria > Bacillati > Bacillota > Clostridia > Lachnospirales > Lachnospiraceae > Blautia > Blautia sp. ZXY-1-B12. Next base: position 14,593 of record NZ_JBWJVP010000255.1, read on the forward strand.
AACATATTTCCATTGCTTCAATGGCTCCGGATTTATTCTGTGTAACATTCAGCGGTTTATCCAAATCACATATGATCGCGGGCTTTAGAATCGGATGGATGATTCTCAGTGGCAATAAGGCAGTTGCAAAAGATTATATAGAAGGAATCAAGATGCTTTCTAATATGAGACTTTGTTCTAATGTACCGGCGCAGTCAATTGTTCAGACTGCATTGGGCGGACATCAGAGTGTGGAGAGTTATATTGTTCCTGGTGGACGTATTTATGAGCAGAGAGAATTTATTTATAATGCGCTGACAGATATTCCGGGAATTACCGCTGTGAAACCGAAAGCTGCATTTTATATGTTCCCTAAGATCGATACAAAGAAATTTAATATCGTAAATGATGAGAAATTTGCATTAGATTTATTAAAAGAGAAGAAGATTCTGCTTGTACATGGCGGTGGATTTAACTGGCATCAGCCGGATCACTTCAGAGTGGTTTATTTACCAAGAATAGAAGTATTAAAAGAAGCAGCCGGCAAAATCAGAGATTTTCTGGAATATTACCAGCAGGAAATATAATCTGTCAGTGAGAAATGGGTACTATGTTTCACGTGAAACATAGTACCCATTTCCTGATATTATAAAAACTTTTGGTTAAACGGATAAAATCATCCATTTTGCTACGCAGCTCTACATAGAATAATTGTGCTGCAGTAGATTTGTTTGACTCGGGTCAAGCTGATAAAATCATCCGCTTCGCTGCTTGTTCATAACCGAATAACTGTTTCGCAGTTTATCAGAAGGAGTTTACACTTCTCCTGATACAAGAAAGTCCTCACCCATTGCTTATTGCTTTTCGCAACCTCCTCAGGGGACTTACTTGATTCGGTTAAATTGTGGAATTACTACAGGAATACAATATGTTTGTTTCACGTGAAACATAATGTGCCGACAAGATTGTCCAAGAATCTGTTCACTGGTAATATCCCGCGAGGTGTTTTTTGTGAGCGAAGGTCACAGAAAACTCAAGACATACCGCACGAATTTATGCGATTAGCATAAATTAAGTTTGCGAAGCAAACGATACTCCTTGGGCATTGCACAAGGAGGTTCATATTTCCTGCATCGCGAAGCGTGTTGCTGAGAACGGAGTGAACAGTAACCAAGAATCAAATGGTGACAAAATTTTATAAAAAATTAAGTGGTGAATAACTATCAGATGTGATAAACTATGTTTAATGCGTTATTTGCGAAATAGTTATTATTCTGATAACAGTAAATGAGGTTAGGTTTAAAAGTATTTTGCCCCTGATATCATCAAATGATGCTGTGATATAAATTTCTGGAGGTATGACGAAAAATGGAAAATGAGGAAAAAAACCAGACAGAACAGTCAGACAAAAGCAGGTCTATGTGGAGGGAGTTGTGGGACTATGCAAAGATTATCATTGCAGTCTTTGTTATAGCGTTTCTGTTGGGACACTTTGTATATATTAATGCACGAGTGCCGTCAGGTTCTATGGAAGAAACAATTATGACTGGTGACAGAGTATTTGGAAATCGTCTGGCATATATAAAAGATGATCCGGAGAGATTTGATATTGTAATATTTAAATATCCGGATGATCCATCTCAGCTTTTTGTAAAACGAGTAATTGGTCTTCCGGGAGAAACAGTAAACATTGTAGATGGAAAAGTGTATATCAATGATTCCGAAGAACCGCTGGATGACAGCTTTTGTCCGGAAACACCGGAAGGAAGCTTTGGACCGTATACAGTTCCGGAGGGATGTTATTTCATGTTAGGAGATAACAGAAACCACAGTATGGATTCCAGATACTGGCAAAATCCGTTTGTAGAGGAAGATGCAATAGAGGCAGAAGTAGCAGTTCGTTACTGGCCGTTAAATAAGATAGGAACTGTAAAATAATCGTGACGGTTCCATATTTTCAAAAGTCAAGCGGATAAAATCATCCGCTTCGCTACGCAGCTCTACACCGAATAACTGCTTCGCAGTTTATCAGAAGGAGCTTGCACTCCTCCTGATACAAGCAAGTCCCCACCCACTGCTTATTGCTTGTCGCAACCTCCGCAGGGGACTTACTTGATTCGGTTAAACTGCCGGGTGGTTACAGGTAATTTGGAAATTTTATAAAAGACTGTTAAAATCAGGAAAATCACATATTAGTGTCCTGATTTTGACAGTCTTTTGTTGTCTGTGGATTTTTCAAATGTTATACTGTAAGACAGGAGGAAAATGAAGAAAATGGAATGCTGGATAGTTACAACAATTTCGTAAAATGTAAAAAGAGAAAGGAAGACGAATATGAAAAGATGGAAAAAGTTTATAGCAATGGGACTGGCGGTATCTATGACAGTTCCGTCCTGTATACCGCAGACATTGTGGGCTTCAGAGTTTTCGGCAGGAAGTGTTGAATCAGCAGCAGATGTTTTTGAAGATGGTGCCGGATATGAGACAGGAAGTGAGTCAGGAAATAAAATATCTGATGAGAATAACAGTGGAGATGAGTTTGGAACAGGAGAGTTAAAAGATCAGGAACCGGAACAGTCGGAGACAGAAGATTCAGTAAATGCTGGACAGAGTGCGGAAGGTTATAACATTCTGCTTTACAGTGATGGTAAACTGGAAAAAACATATGTGATACCCTATGCAGATGCGGATACTGCTAAAGTACCGGAAGCACTGAAGGGAAAGATAGGTTACATTTTTAAAGAGTGGAATACGAAAGAAGATGGAACCGGTGAAACTTATAAACCGGGAGATTCTATTAAGAAACTTCTTGAAACAGCAGATATGGCAAAGCAGGCTCAGGAAACCAGTGAGAGGACAGAAGTCGGAGAAGAAATAAAACCAGAAAAAGATGTGATGCAGGAAGAAAATGATGTGGCACAGACGGACAGCGCATCATGGGAAGAAAAAACTGATAAGGCAGAAATGCAGATATCAGACACAGAAAATGATGGAACAAGTCCAGATATATCTACAGATAAGGCTATTGCAGCAGGAGATACAACAGCAATAACCCTGTATGCAATCTGGGAGAAAGCATCCGAATATAAAATCACATATAAACTTAATAAAGGAAAAAATAATACTGCTAATCCCAAAACTTATACTTCAGAAGATGAGATTAAATTTAAAAAGCCGACGCGTTCCGGATATCATTTTGTGGGATGGTATACAGACAGTAAGTATAAAAATCAGATAAGCGTGATTGAAAAGGGTTCAGAAGGTTCCCTTACTTTATATGCAAAATGGACAAAGGAAATCAGTCCTTCGGTGAAAGCTGCATCACTGGATTATGTAAAAGGAACAAAGGCGAATACCATCACTGTATCCGCAACTGTTTCAAATTATGTGAAAAGTTCGGATGGTTATTACTATCTGGTGTATGTAGATTCTAATTCCGGTAAAGTGAAAAAAACGGTGGGTAAAGTAAAGAAGCCGGAGAAGGCAAAAAGGAAGATCACATTTAAGCTGAACATTTCCGGACATCCGGAATATGCACAGGGAAAATTTGCCATAGGGATAAAAAAATCTAAATCTGCGTATAGTGTGATCAGTCCGAAAAGCTATGTCAGCAATCCGGAGAAACTCAGTACAAATACAGCAGCATATTTTGTTCCGGGGACAAAAAAAGGAATTCAGGCTACAGATATCAATGAGCTGACAGATACAAAATCCAAAACAGTATTTTTTAACTTATATATTTCAGACCTGATGCGAAAAGACAGTGGTGTGGAAACATATAAATATAATGGGAAAACATATCATTTTAATGGTCTGTACGGATATGTATATCTTGTTCAGCAATGTAATGCAAAGGGAATCCAGGTGACTGCACAGATCAGTATTGACAGGAATGCCAGTACGCAGAGCTTTATTACGGGAAACAGTCCTTATGCAGAAACAGCTTATTATGGATGGAACACAGATAACAGCACAACTAGACAGACTATGGAAGCAATGTTTGCATATCTGGGAGAGAAGTTTGGAAAAAATAACTGTTATATAAGTAACTGGATCCTGGGAAATGAAGTAAACAGTGCAAGCGGATATTATTATGTAGGGAATGTCAGTTTTTCAAAATTTATCTCCATGTACAGTGAAGCTTTTCGCTGCCTTTACAATGCAGTGAAAAGCAGCCGGGGAAGTTCCAAAGTATTTATCTGTCTGGATAATTGCTGGAATCAGAAAAATGCCTTTACTATCTGCTATAGTGCAAGATCAACTCTGGAAAGCTTTGCGGCGAAGATTTCTGATATGCAGAAAGATGTGAACTGGAATCTGGCATATCATGCATATAATCAGCCGCTTTCAGATTCACAGTTCTGGTCAGGTGCAAATGCATCCATGTTTACCAGTGATGCGAACACCACCACGTTTATCACTATGCGTAATATTCAGACACTTACAGATTATGTGAAAAATAGATTTGGTTCCAATACAAGGATCATTCTTTCGGAACAGGGATTTTCTTCCACTTATGGAGGACAGGCAAATCAGGCAGCAGCAATTGCACTGGCCTATTATAAGGCTGCCTGCAATCCAATGATTGATGCATTTATTATAAGAAGCTATAAAGATGAAGCCCATGAGGTGGCTCAGGGATTGGCAATGGGATTGAAGGATGCCAATGGGAAAAAGAAAACAGCGTATAATGTCTTTAAAAATATGGATAGTTCCAATTCCCTGAAATATACAGAAAAGGTACTAAAAAGTCAGGTTGGAAACTGGAAATCACTGGTTCCGGGATATAGTACCGGAAAAATTTCCTCCATGTATCGAAAGTGATGTAACTGACAGACAGGACTGATTTTAAAAATTGCTGTCATATTGGAAATGTATAAAATTGTCACAAATTAAACACATTTTTCCCACACAAAGAACACAAATCATTCCTATACTTAGAAGCATCAAAAGGAAACAGAGATAAATAAATGACATAGATAAATGACATAGATTCATGGAGGGACTTTATTATGATGAACAAAGATAACAGAAATGATAAAATCAGAAAGATTGCAAAGAAAGGTCTTACATTCAGCTTATGTGCAGTACTTGCAGGAGGACTGGCAGCAGGAAGCTTTGAGGGAGTAAATAAACTTGCAGGATGGAGCGGAGCCACAACGGTAGAAGCTGCTTCAAATAAGGACGAGACAACCCTGACATATGCAAAATCCGAGAAGAAGGATTCAGATGCCAGTGATTCCAAATCAGATACCGGCAAAGATACAGGCAGCACAGCAAAAGGAAGCCTTGATGTGTCTGAAATCGTATCAGAAGCACTTCCATCTATTGTATCTATTACAACCAAGTCAGTTCAGGAGGTACAGAATTACTTTGGAATGTATGGAATGTATGGATATGCGCCACAGCAGCAGGAACAGGAAGTAGAGGGCAGTGGTTCCGGTATTATTGTTGGTAAGAATGATGATGAACTTCTGATTGCTACAAATTATCATGTAGTAGAAGGTGCGGATACATTGTCAGTTGCATTTACAGATGGAAATGCAGTGGAGGCATCCGTAAAGGGATTTGATGAAGAGAGAGATCTTGCAGTTGTATCTGTATCTCTGGATGATGTTGAAGATGATACAATGGACGCCGTTTCAATTGCGAATATTGGCAGTTCTGATGATCTGAAGGTGGGCGAGCAGGTAGTTGCAATCGGTAATGCTCTTGGATATGGACAGTCTGTTACAACCGGTATCGTAAGTGCCAAGAACCGCAGAATGGATTCTGACAATAACACAGTAACAGATGGAAGTGATGACAGCAGTGACGGTGTAAACCTGATCCAGACAGATGCGGCTATCAACCCTGGTAACAGTGGCGGTGCTCTTCTGAATATGGAAGGCGAGGTTGTTGGTATCAACTCTGCAAAACTTGCTTCTACTGAAGTAGAAGGTATGGGTTATGCAATTGCAATCTCAGACGTGACTGACATTCTTCAGAATCTGATGAATGAGACATCAAGAGATAAACTGGATGATTCTGAACATGGTGTACTTGGAATCAAAGGTTCTTCTGTAAGTTCTGAGGCAGTGCAGATGTATGGCATTCCAGCAGGAGTTTTTGTAAAAAAAGTAACAGAAGGTGGAGCTGCTGATAAAGCAGGTCTGAAAGAAAACAGCGTTATTACTGAATTTAATGGAAAAACTGTTTCAAGTAATAATCAGCTGATCGAATATCTTTCCTATTATGAACCAGATGAAGAGGTAGAGCTGACTGTGCAGGTTCCTCATGGAACAAGTTATAAAGAAGAGACTGTTAAAGTAACTCTGGATGAGAATACAGATGCTGATGACAGTGATGATAACGATAAAGACAGTAAGAAATCTAAAAAGGATTCTAAGAAATCCTCAAAAGATGCTGATGAAGATGTAGACGAAGATACAGACAGTGAGGATAGTATGGACTCCGATGATACAGAGGAAAGTGAGAATCCATTTATCCAGTACTTTGAGAATCAGGGATTTTTCAGATAATACCGGCAGAAAATAAAATTATATGATATCCGGATATAAAATCTGTGATAGTGTGTAGTGATGCGGATGATTTCATCTGCCTGATATCAGCACTTTCATATGTGAGAGAATTACATGTGAAAGTGCTTTATTATGTTATGGGAAACCATTCCATAATATTCTTATAGCATAATAAAGCTCTCCGGGCAGGATCACACTGCGGCGGGTTGATTATATTTTGGAAAAGATTCGTTACTGTTCACTCCGTTCACAGTAACGTAGCCAAAATTCATTCCAGATTGCCTGCGGCAATGGAATTTTGGCTTGTATGTCTCGGGATTTTGGCATATTCATGCCAAAACACCTCGCGGGATAGTGGTATGTGAACAGTAACAAAGATTCCAAGGTGCTTTTGTGAAAGAGCACTTGAGAACAGCTATATGGCGTGATATAATAATATCATTGCAAAAACGCAGGTTTAACAGTGCAGATGGGGATAAAGAGGAGAAAAATATGACAGTAAAAGAATGTTATGAACAGATGGGTGCAGATTATGAAGGTGTACTTGGAAGACTGAGAAGTGAGGTTCTTATTAAGAAATTTGCAAAGAAATTTCTGGATGATGGAAGTTTCCGGAGTCTGAAGGATAATCTGGCACAGAAAAATGGGGAAGAGGCTTTTCGTGCAGCTCATACCTTAAAAGGTGTATGCCAGAACCTTGGATTTGATAATCTGTATAAGGCAAGCTTTGATATTACAGAGAAGCTCAGAGGAAGAGATACTGAAGGCTGTGAAGAACTTCTGGTAAAAGTGGAAGAGCAGTACAATAATACAGTAGATGCGATTCATATGATGGAAGACTGATGAAGGCAGCGATTTTTGATGTAGATGGAACGCTGCTGGATTCTATGTCTGTGTGGGAGGATATTGGAGAACGTTATCTTACGAGTCAGAATATCACAGCGGAGAAAAATCTCCGGGCTGCTCTGCACACCATGAGTCTGGAGCAGGGAGCCGCCTGGATGAAAGAAAAATATCAGTTGGATAAGTCCATTTCACAGATTATAGAAGAGGTTCTGAAAATTGTAAGTGATTTTTACCGGTTTGAAGCACCGTTGAAACCAGGAGTGAAGAAAACTCTGGAATGGTTTAAAGAGAGAAATATACAGATGACAGTTGCAACATCTGGAAACCGGGAACTGACAGAAGCAGCACTTGCGAGAAACGGGATTCTGGATTATTTTGAGCAGATTTACACCTGTACAGAAACAGGTGCAGGAAAAGATGAACCGTTGATCTACCTGAAGGCAGCAGAATCTATGCAGGCAGAACCGAATGAGACACTTGTATTTGAGGATGCGCTTCACGCAGCGGAAACTGCAAAAAAAGCAGGATTTGTGGTTATTGGTGTCTATGATGAAGAAAACAG
>NZ_JBWJVP010000256.1:0-11047 GCF_056339915.1 Blautia sp. ZXY-1-B12
TACCAGAAGTAAACATATGTTCTTTCTTTGAGTAAAAAATTTGCGCGTCTAACTCATCTAACTCATCAACTCTAACTCATCAACTCATCACTAAGTAACGAGAATGCGACGCGCAGTTATTCAAAGTGATTTTTGTAAGCATCTTATCTCTGTGCTGTCTTTTTTCTCTGCAAATGCTGTCACAGGAAGTGAAGTCACAGCAAGCACAACGGCAGCGGCCAGCGCAATCCATTTTTTATTTTTCATGCAGATACTCCTTTAAGAGATTTCTGCTGTTAGAATATGCCACAAATCTTAAATGGTGTATGCACTAACTGTTGTCAGGCATGGAAATATGTGTTAAAATAACCACCGAAACTGGTTCGAAACCCTCCCAGTATAAAAAACTAGGCAAAGTAAAAAATATTGCGGTCGCTTATGAGCTGTCATAAGCGGTCTGTTTGCTGATGCTTTTGTTTATTTGAGGGATAAACAAAAGCATTTTTTATGTTATAGGAAATTACTCTGTAATGTTCCTATAACATAAAAAAACTTACTTTGACAGAAAGGAATTAAATGAAAAAAAGAAAAGTAATTATTGATTGTGATCCGGGGATTGATGACAGTCTTGCGATTATGCTTGCACTGAAATCACCGGAGATCGAAGTGATCGGAATCACCATTGTGTGCGGAAATTCACCGGTGGAGATGGGATTTGGAAATGCAAAGAAAATCCTGAAGCAGATGAATCGTCTGGATGTTCCCATATACATTGGGGAAAGCACTCCCTTAAGGCGGGATTACGTGAATGCTCTGGATACTCACGGAGAAGACGGGCTTGGCGAAAGCTTTCTGCCGGAAGTAATCGGTTATCAGCAGCAGATCAGTGCTGTGGATTTTCTTGCTGATGTGCTGAAAAAAGAGAAAGTATCCATAATCGAACTGGCACCTATGACCAATCTTGCCAGACTGATCCAGAAGGATAAAGAAGCATTTTCCTGTATTGAGGAGATTGTTTCCATGGGCGGCAGCTTTAAAAGTCATGGAAACTGTTCACCTGTTGCAGAATACAATTACTGGTGTGACCCGGACGGCGCTTCTCTGGTATATGAGACACTCCATCAGAATGGCCAGAAAATCCATATGGTGGGGCTGGATGTGACGAGAAAGATTGTGCTCACGCCTGATCTGCTGGAGTATATGTGCCGTCTGAACAAGGAAACAGGGGAATTTGTAAAGAAGATTACGAAATTCTATTTTGATTTCCACTGGGAATGGGAGCATATCATTGGCTGTGTGATCAATGATCCCCTGGCAGTGGCATATTTTATCAATCCGGAACTCTGCAAAGGCTTTGATTCCTATGTACAGATTGAAACAGAGGGGATTTCTCTTGGGCAGTCTGTTGTGGACTCTATGAATTTCTATCGGAAAGCATCGAATGCGAGGGTGCTGACTGAGGTAGATGTGTATGGATTCTTTCAGATGTTTCTTTCAAGGATCCTTGATCAGGAACCGGAAAAACTGGATATTTTACAAGATTTAATACGAGGAGATTTAAAATGAAAACTGAAAAAATAAGTGTACAGAAGATCTGTATGATCGCTTTTGCTATCTGCATTAATTTTGTGGGAGGACAGATTGCTTTATTTCTGAAACTTCCTATTTATCTGGACAGTATCGGAACCGTATTTGTGGCTGCTGTTCTGGGACCCTTTTATGGAATGCTTCCTAATCTGCTCAGCGGCCTGCTGATGGGAATGACTGTAGATATTTATTCCCTGTATTATGCACCGGTAGGAATTCTTCTTGGTTTTGTGACAGGTCTGGTGTACAGAAAATTCCAGCCGAAAAAGTGGCAGATATTTCCGGCTGCTCTTGTGATCACACTTCCATCTACCATAATCAGTTCCTGTATTACGGCGTTTTTATTTGGAGGAATCACTTCTTCCGGATCCACCGTTCTTGTACAGCTTCTGGCAAAAACACCTCTTGGAATGGTAGGAAGCTGCTTTGTGGTTCAGTTTATCACAGATTACATTGACAGGGTTCTGTGTATTGCAGTAGCAGCAGTTCTTATTACAGCGCTGCGTAAAAGTATGAAGGAGAATTTTGCCTGATGAAAGTCCTGATCACAGGTACAGCATCCGGAATCGGGAAAGGCTGTGCAGAATTTTTTCTGAAAGAAAATCATGAAGTCTATGGGTTTGATAAAAATATATCCTCGATCCAACATCCGAAATATACTCATTTCTGTCTGGATATCAGAGACAAAAGCTCTTATCCGGAAATCGGACCGGTAGATATTCTGATTAATAATGCAGGGGTTCAGAATGGCGATGATATTGATGTAAATCTGAAAGGGACGATTTCTGTTACAGAACATTACGGCATTCATCCTAATATTTATTCTGTTATTATGATCGGATCAGCAAGCGGGCATACAGGTTCTGAATTTCCGGAGTATGCAGCAAGTAAAGGAGGGGTCCTTGCTTACACGAAAAACGTGGCTATGAGGATAGCTCCTTATCAGGCCACATGCAACAGTCTGGATTTCGGTGGGGTTATGACTGAACTGAACCGGCCGGTGATGGAGGATGAAAAGCTCTGGGATCAGATCATGGAACTCACACCTCTGAAACGATGGATGTCTGTGGAAGAGGCAGCAGAGTGGATTTACTTTATGGCGGTAAAAAACCGTTTCTGTACAGGCCAGAACATTCTAATTGACGGTCTGGAGGCCGGAAACTGCAATTTTATCTGGCCATAGAGTGGGTCTGAAAAAACATTCCTGCAATCTGCTGTTATTTTGTGCCCGAATATGATAAAATGAGAAAATAGTGATAAAGATATTTCAAAGATAGAGAAAGTATTTAACTGGAGGTGCAAAAATATGGATATCAAAGAACAGATTCATGGATTAACAGAGGAGATGCTTACCAATCTGGGAAGGCTGGTTGCCATTGATTCTCAGCTTGGCACTCCCGCAGAGGGGAAACCTTTTGGAGAAGGACCTGCCAAAGCACTGGAAGAAGGTCTTAAGATTGCACAGGAGCTTGGATTTAAAACAGTCAATCTGGACAATTACTGTGGTTATGCAGAGATGGGTGAGGGTGATGAGATTGTTGGTATTGCCGGACATCTGGATATTGTACCTGTAGGCGGCGACTGGAGTTATGATCCGTTTAAACTGACACGTGAGGGTGATTATGTTTACGGTCGTGGAACAACAGATGATAAGGGACCTGTTCTGGAAGCTCTTTATGCAATGAAGCTTCTTCGCGATTCAGGTGTGAAGCTGAACAAGAGAGTACGTCTCATTATGGGATGTAATGAGGAAACAGGTTCCAAATGTATGGAACATTATAATGAAGTGGCAGAAGAATTATCCTGCGGCTTTACCCCGGATGCCAGTTTTCCATGTATTCATGGCGAAAAGGGGCTTCTGCAGATGATGGCTTATTCCAAGAACACGAAAATCATCTCTGCAGATGGAGGGTTTGTCTTTAACGCAGTATGCGATTCCTCCACAATAGTTGTTCCTGCCGAAGAAGGACTGAAGGAGAGACTGGAAGCTGTACTTGCAGAGACAAAGCTTCAGGAATATAAGGTAACAGAGGAAAAGGGACAGATCAGTATTTATGCAAAGGGAGTTCCGGCACATGCCAGCACTCCGACTCTTGGGGTCAATGCAATAGGTGTTACTTTTGAATGTCTCGAGAAAGCAGGATTTAAGGACGATTTTGTGGAATTCTATAATACACATATCGGCACATCCTGCGATGGTAAGGGCATTGGACTAAAATTTGCAGATGAGAATGGCGAACTTACTCTTTGCAACGGTATGATCAAAACAGAGAATGATGTGATCTCCTGTACAATTGATATCAGAGTACCTGTAACACTGAAATCAGATGAAGTCCGCAGGATGTGTGAGAGCAGACTTGAGGATGAGAATGGACGTATAGAGATTCTGGGAATTGGTGATGCCTTATTCTTCCCAAGAGAATCCCCACTTGTAAATGCTTTATACAAAGCTTACACAGATGTAACAGGTGATACAGAGAACAAGCCGATGGTGATCGGCGGTGGAACTTATGCAAAATCTCTTAAGAATATCATTGCATTTGGACCTGAGAAACCTGGAATCGATTATCGTATCCATAGTGCAGATGAATTTATCCTCGTATCCGGCATGGAAGAGGCAGTTCTGGTTTATATGGAAGCAATCAAGAATCTTCTGGCAATCTGATGAAAAATGATAGAGCAGTTATTAAATGGAGAGCAGAACATGAAGGCAGCAGTATTTTTCCCTGGTATCGGGTATCATTGTGACAAGCCGCTTTTATATTATTCACGAAAGCTGGCGCAGGAATGTGGCTATGAAGAAACAATTGCATTAAGCTATACTTATGATGGCGGAAATATCCGGGGAAATGAAGAAAAAATGCAGCAGGCATTCGAAAGCCTTTATGAACAGGCGGAGAAAAGTCTTTCTGCCGTTGACTTTGACAAATATGATGAAATATTATTTGTCGCAAAAAGCGTAGGCACGATCATAGCATCCGCATATGCAGAGAAACACAGCATCAGATGCCGGCAGATACTATACACACCATTGAAATACACCTACAATTTTGCTCATAGAGAAGCCATTGCCTTTATCGGAACTTCAGATCCATGGAGTATTGTTTCTGAAGTACAGGCTTTTTCTCAAAAACAGCAGGTGCCAATGTATACTTATGAAAATGCAAACCATTCACTGGAAACAACAGATACACTGGAAAACCTGAAAATTCTCCAGGATGTTATGGGGAAAACCAAGGGATTTTTGGAGCGGAAATAAGAAAAAGCATATAATCATATTGAGTAGATATGGGTGAAGAAGTGTCAAGAAACTATTTCTTGACACTTCTTTTTGCTCCATGCTATACTCAATTACACAAACTGTTATATGTGAAAGTGGTTTCCATAATGTCTTTTTAGGTGGTGATGTGAATATGAACTTTCAAGATCAGATACAGCAGATTTTTGGAACAACAGATATTCATGAACTGAAGCAGATATCCAGAGATGCCGACAATTACAGATGCTTGAATGCTGATATGAATAACAGCATTATTTCTGAAAAGAAAAAAAATACCGGAAGGAAAAATTCGTTTACAGAAGAACAGCTGGCACATATTTTGGCACTGCAGGACCGGGGAGAAAAAATTACAGATATTGCCAGACAGTATCACGTTTCCCGTCAGACGATTTACAGTCAGATAAAGCGAGCCTATAATTTTTCTGATGATCCGGATGTGAAAATGCGTATGAATTTCATGAATCATGATGATCTGTGTACAACGATAGATATTGATTTCAGGCATGAAAAAATTAAGATTAAAAACTATACAGATCAGATTATTTTCCGGGCATTTGGAGTTGTAACTGATCCGGATTGGGCTGATTTTGAATATTTTCTGGAAGAACGCTGTTTTCCCAGAACACGCGATCACAGGAAAGATATTCTGAGAGAGATGGGGCTTCCATTTTATGATCCGTTATTAATTATTGAAAAAACACAGGGGCGCATGTCAGATGATCATCAATGGATTATGATTCTAAAAAAGGAGGGCTGATCAAAAATGGAAATTCGCAATTTTGATGCATATTCTCCCTTGCATAAGAGCGGTCATACTTCCAAGGGAGATCAGCTCAAATGGAAAATTGATGACAGGTGGTATAAGGCTGATTATATGGGATATGAAGGTTTATCTGAAGTTCTTGTATCTGACCTTTTGCAGAAGAGTACCTGTCCTTTCCCTTTTGTTGAGTATGAAGTAGCTGTAATTGAGTATAATGGGAAAATATTTCAGGGCTGTTCCAGTTTGGATTTTCTGAAAGCAAATCAGATTCTGATTCCGTTGGAAAAATTGTATCGTCGATATACAGGTGAAAGTCTGGCAGTAAAGCTCTCAGATTTTGCGGATGTTTCAGAACGCATTCAGTACCTGGTAACTCAGGTGGAAGAAATTACTAAAATAGATAATTTTGGAGCGTATCTGACTGCAATGCTGGAAATAGATGCGTTTTTCATGAATGAGGACAGACATACCAACAATATTGCGGTCATTTATAATGAAAAAACACAGAAATATGAACTGAGTCCTTTTTTTGATCAGGGACTTTGTATGTTTGCCGACATAAATCAGGATTATCCTATTGATCAGTCATTGGAATATTGTCTGGAAAAAATTGAGGCGAAGCCATTTAGCTCTGATTTTGATATACAGCTGGATGCAGCAGAAGAACTGTATGGCATTCAGATTGGTTTCCAATTTACCTTTAAAGATATTCAGATATACTTACAGAAGAATTCGGAAAATTATCCCAGGGAAGTAATAAGACGCGTGGAGCAGCTGTTAAGAGGGCAGATGCGTAAATATGGGTATCTGATGAAAAAATGATATTACAGAGAGTGTATGAAGTTACAGGCAGATAAAGGATAAAAAAGTCACTTATCTGCCTTTTCTGGTAAACTTTTTGTAACGGCTGTGAGGCGGAGACTGTCAAATCAGTCAATGATACTATACTGCATCATTTCATAATGTAATCTGCATCCTTCTGTAATCTCAAAGGGCAGAAGTGCCCGTGCTACGAGTTTTAACTCTTCTTCAGGCAGATCTGTTCTGCGAAGATGTGCATAGTCACCGTCAATAGATTCTACGATATAATCACAAACTAACATAAAAATCCTCCACTTTATATTTTGCGTAACGCAATGATCATATCTATAGAATACCACAGAGGAAAAGGGTATCACAAGTGCCTTCAGATTATATAGACATAAAAAGAGGGCAGTGTTATAATTTTTCCTAAAGAAAATGCATATGGGAGGTATCGCAATGTCTAAAGTTGTAAAGCTTTCATCCGTAATGGAAAGGGAAGAAAAATTAAAGGAAATCTATGAAGGTCTGGAAGAGATAAAAGATCAGCTGACAGCACTGATTGATGAGTATGAAGAAGAGGAGACACATACAGGAAAAGCAGATGAACTGATCGAAGCCCTGGATGCTCTTGAGGATGCTTCGGAAACCATAGAGGATGTGCTGGAAAATTAATGAAGGAGAAAGCATATTTTCACCTGCCCGGGCTGTTTGAGTTTTATGAGCTGTACCGGATGTTCCTGCCTTTATTCCGGGAACACAGGGAATATTTTTACGACTGGTGTGAAATTGGCTCCATATATGGTGCTCCGGCAGACTGTATCTGGGGTGGAGGCAGGGCTGGCTTCGGAGAGAATGACCCGGAGGAGGTTCTTGAACTGATGCAGGAATATGGGATTTCTGCCCGACTGACTTTCAGCAATTCCCTGCTTCGCCAGGAGCACCTTTCAGACAGAAAATGCAATGCACTGTGCCGGTTGTTTGAGAGAAACAGAGAACCGCAAAACGGCGTGATCATTTATTCAGAATTGCTCTTGGAATATATTAAGGAGCAGTATCCGGGACTCTATTTTGTTTCCTCCACTACCAAGGTTCTGACAGATTTTACACAGCTTGAGGAAGAAATCAGGAGAAAAGATTTCCGTTATGTTGTGCCGGATTTCCGGCTAAACAAGGCTTTTGATAAGTTAAATACATTGTCTCAGGCTGAGAAGGACAAAGTAGAATTTCTCTGCAATGAATGCTGCTGGTTCGGCTGCAGGGACAGAAAAGCCTGCTATGAAACGGTCAGCCGCAAGAATCTGGGTGAAAACTGCCCGGAGCATCACTGCAAGGCACCGGACGGGTCGAGAGGCTATCTTTTTTCAAAAGCTATGGAGAATCCGGGATTTATTGGAATCAATGATATCCGGGATATCTATCTGCCAATGGGATTTTCAAATTTTAAAATAGAAGGAAGAGGACTCGGAAGTGCTCTGATACTGGAATTTCTGCTCTATTACATGACCAGACCGGAATACCAGATACATGTCAGAGAAAAAATCTATCTGGACAGTATGCTGGATCTGTTTTGAGAGAATTTGAAGATGATTTTCTTAGCAGTTAAAAAATATGTTGGATAATTAAAAAAATAGATGAAATGGGGATTAGGGCGATTGAATAGTTATTCAATAGGAAAAAGGAAAGTATCTGCCTGATTGAACTGACGGAATATAAAATTTGTACAGAAATTCTAGTATCTTTACACTGTTTTTCTTAATGAACTTTCCAGTATACTATTTATTAATAAAATAGTATTGGGGAGGAAAAAGAATGCGAAGAAAAGAATTTTTAAGGAGAGCTTCTGCAATCAGTGTAGCAGCGCTGCTTACCATGAATCTTTGTGCCTGTCAAAAAGAGGAGGCTGTGATTTCTGAGGAAGAAAAGGCCAGTAACTATCAGGTTACGGAAGAAAATGAGAATAAGGAACTGGTAATGAACCGACAGCCGGAGTCCTCTTATTGGTTTCCGGAGGAGTTGCTGGAATGGAATCCGGAAGAAGATCAGGATTTGATTTACAATATCAGTAAGATACCATTGGCAAAGAGGGTGGATTATGAATATCTTACTCCGGTAAATGAAACGCAGAACAAAGATACAAGAGTAATGGCGATTTCGATCATGAATTCCAGCACCAGTGGTAATGCTCCTCATGGATTGAATTCTGCAAATTGCAATGTTTTTACATACTGGCAATATGTGGATGAACTTGTATATTGGGGCGGTTCATCAGGAGAGGGATTGATTGTTCCTCCAAGTCCGGATGTAACAGATTTAGGACATAAAAATGGTGTACCGGTAATAGGAACTGTATTTTTTCCACAAGGTGTAGCTGGTGGAAAAATGGAATGGCTGGATACGTTCCTGAGTCAGGAGAAGGACGGAAGCTTCCCACTGGCGGATAAGTTGATTGAGGTTGCAAAAATCTACGGGTTTGACGGCTGGTTTATTAATCAGGAGACAGAGGGAACAGAGGAGCAGCCTTTAACGAAGGACTATGCGGATCAAATGCAGGCGTTTATCAAATACTTCAAGGAAAAGGCACCGGAGCTTCGGGTGATTTATTATGATTCCATGACTGCCGATGGTGAAATGGACTGGCAGAATGCACTTACTGATCAGAATGAGATGTTCTTGCAGGATGAAGACGGAAATGCTGTTGCCGATGAGATGTTTTTAAATTTCTGGTGGACAGAAGAAGAACTGGCGGATCAGAAACTTCTGGAACAATCTGCTGAAAAGGCGGAAACTATGGGAATTGATCCTTATCAAGTTTATGCGGGAATAGATATCCAGGCAAATGGCTATAATACTCCGATTCGTTGGGATTTATTTGAGTCCGGTGAAAACAGTACACACACTTCTCTTGGAATTTACTGTCCGAGTTGGGCCTATGCATCGGCGTCTACATTAGATGAATTCCATCAGAAAGAAAATACAATCTGGGTAAACAGTAAAGCTGATCCGTCAGAAAAAATGGAATATTCCAAAGCAGAGCAATGGCGTGGAGTTTCTGCATTTGCCATAGAAAAATCTGTATTGACTTCTGTTCCTTTTGTTACGAATTTTAATACAGGAAGCGGATATAGTTTCTTTAAGGAAGGAGAACAGATTTCTAAGCTCGATTGGAATAACAGAAGCATTGGAGATGTTCTGCCTACTTATCGTTGGATGATTGA
This sequence comes from Blautia sp. ZXY-1-B12, assembly GCF_056339915.1. Classification (NCBI taxonomy): domain Bacteria; kingdom Bacillati; phylum Bacillota; class Clostridia; order Lachnospirales; family Lachnospiraceae; genus Blautia; species Blautia sp. ZXY-1-B12. The sequence goes on from NZ_JBWJVP010000256.1 coordinate 9,629, forward strand.
CGATGGGGAAGGAAATGCGCTCACAGCAGCTTTTGATGTAGGAAATGCATGGTATGGTGGTAATTCTCTGAAACTTTATGGAAATATGGAAGAAGGAAAATCTTCTATAATTCATCTTTACAGCGCAGACTTACCGGTAGAAGAAACTACATACTTCTCTACCACTGTAATGGCTAACACAGAGACGGAACTGAATGCAATATTATTATTTGATGATGGAAGCCAGGAGACAATTAAAGGAGATCATAAGGCAGGTGACCAGTGGACTGCTGTTAATTTCGATATTTCCAAATATTCGGGGAAAAATATAAGAGCGATTTCTTATGAATTGAAGCCAACAGAGCAGAGTACGTTCTATCAATTCAATTTTGGAAATATTACAATTGCTGATTCTGCAGAGGAAAAGATTGCCGAGATTACAAATCTTACAGTGGATGATGCAGAATTTGATGAGGATGCTATGTATGCAGGGGTACGTCTTTCCTGGGAAAGTGATTCAGAAACATCCAATTATGAGATTTACAGAATAAATCAGGATAATAGTAAGTCTCTTCTGGGGGTATCCAATACGGAATGTTTCTATATCAATACACTGCCCCGCACAGATGAAACAAATAAGTCTGAATTTAAAGTGGTACCTGTAAATAGATTTCTGAAAGAAGGAGAGGGTGTTTCTGTATCTATGGAATGGCCGGATAACAGTCTGCCAAAGGCTGGCCTGAAAGCTTCTCAGACACTGATAGGTCCTGGCAGCACAGTGAAGTTTTCAGCTGCCTGTTCACAGAATACAGAAGAAATCACATGGTCATTACCGGGATCCAGTTCAGAGAGCGCAGAAGGTGATTCTGTAAGCGTTACTTATGATAAAGAAGGTGTTTATGATGTTACAGTTACGGCAAAGAACTCATCTGGTGAAGATACCAAGACAGTAGAGGGACTTGTGTTTGTAACTTCAGAACTTGAAAAAGATGGCGAATTGTTGCTGCTGTCTCAGGATAAAGCAACAGAGGCAACTGCTTATGTAAATGAAAATGAAGCTCCTCCATTTGCAGTAGATGGAGACGTGACTAAAAAATGGTGTGCGACAGGAACGCCTCCTCATGAACTGATCATTGATCTGGGAGAAGAGGTAGCTGTCAGCCAGGTGGCAATAGCTCACGCTGAGGCTGGTGGTGAAAGTTCGGATATGAACACCAAAGCATATACAATCTCTGTAAGTACAGATGGAACCGAATATACATCTGTTGTATCGGTTACAAAAAATACATTAGCAGATACTTTGGATACATTTGCACCGGTAAATGCGAGATATGTGAAACTGTCAGTTGTGAAACCTACACAGGGGTCAGATACAGCAGCACGTATCTATGAAGTGCAGATATATGGAACTGGTACATTTATGTACGTACCACTGGTTCA
>NZ_JBWJVP010000257.1:0-11560 GCF_056339915.1 Blautia sp. ZXY-1-B12
AAGACAGTGCATTTGCACTGTCTTATTTTTTATTAGCGTGCGTTAGAGGATTCGAACCCCCGGCCTTTTGGTCCGTAGCCAAACGCTCTATCCAGCTGAGCTAAACGCACATCCTTGTGAAGTTCTTATCTCGTGTCCCTCACAACAATGAGTATTCTACTCTATACTGGAGCATTTGTCAACACTTTTTTTGAATTTTTTATTTTTTTCTTTTGATTCGCAAAATTATAACAATTTACAACTATTCTGTAATGATATCAGTACACAGGTACACCAAAATACCATCGCAGTCCTGTTTTCATTAATTCCGCCGCAAAGCCTCGATCGGGCTCAGTTTTGCTGCTTTCTTCGCAGGATAAATTCCAAAGAATACTCCTACTGCACAGGAAAACAAAGTCGCCGCCATAATTGTACTCAGGCTGATTCCCGGAGTGATGGACATTCCCATACTGCTGCTTATGATTGAACAGATCACATATCCGCCAATCACACCCAGAACAATTCCTATCACCCCTCCAATCACCGTCAGAATTGCCGCCTCTGCCAGAAACTGCATCATAATAGAAGAGGTTTTCGCTCCCAGTGACTTACGGATACCAATCTCTCTGGTACGTTCTGTTACGGAAACCAGCATAATATTCATAACGCCGATACCGCCAACCAGAAGGGAAATTCCCGCCACAAAGGAGATAAAAGCAGTCACCATATCCAGCATCTGATTCATAGAGCTCATAATATCCTGAAAGCTCTGTACCTGAAAGTAATCTTTTCCTGCACACTGATGTCTTTTTTCCATCAGTTTTACCACTTTGTCAGCAACATCCTGACTGTTTAAGCTCTTATCTGCCTGCATTGTTACTGAGAAAAAGTAATCGGATACACCGGTGAATTCATTCATTGTAGTATAGGGAACATTAATAGTCACCGGCATTCCCTCATAAGTATAACTGACAAAGGTTCCATTTTCTTTCTGGGTTGTCACCCCGCAGATACGAAGACTTTTGGTCAGTCCATAACAATTGACATCTACAGTCATTCCAACCACATCATCTGTGCCAAAGAGTCTTTTTGCATCTGCATCGGAAAGCACACAGACATTTTTTGCTTCCTGAACTTCATTTTCCCCGAAATATACTCCATGCTTCATGGTGGCATTATTTAACAGCTTTGCATCCGGTCCCTCACCCGTCAGCATAAGAGAAAAATTTCCCTTACCTGTGGTAGTTTCTCCACTGAATGAATCCGAAACATTTACTCCTTCTATACCGTCTACCGCCCGGATTGCTTCCACATCATCCGCAGTGATCCACTCCTCATCTGTCTGTGCCTCATCGCTGACACTGATGGCAATCTGCCCGCCGCCGATATCATCAATTTCACTGTTCATCTGGTTCTTGGTTCCTTCACCCACAGATACAATGGCAATTACAGAAGCAATGCCAATGATAATGCCAAGCATAGTCAGAAAAGAACGTCCCTTATTTGCCATAATATTATGGACTGCCATCTTGATATATTCATACAGATTACTCATCAGCATCCTCTCCTGTCTGTTCAGGAACTGCCTGTACTTCCATTCCCTCTGTGTAATCACCCAGATCTGCGATTACTTCTTCTCCTTCTTTGATTCCGTCCGTAATTTCCACATAATCCTCTGAGCTGATTCCTGTGGTAATATTTCTCTTTGTCACCAGTCCATCTTCTATCACATAGCAGAAGGAGCCTTCTTTTCCGATATTGACCACTTCCACAGGAAGAGTCACCACATTTTTCGCAGAAGCCGCATAAATCTTAACCTTTGCATCTACTCCCAGGAAAATATCTTCATCCGGATCATCAATGCTTACTGTTGCTGAAATGACCGGCGTTCCTTTTTCATTCTGCACCGCAATATGACTCATTTTTGTTACAGTACCCTGATAAGTATTATCCCCCAAGGTAATCTCAACAGACTGCCCCTCTTTCACTGTATTATAATCATATTTAGAGAGAGTCACATCCACACTTGCCTTGTCTGTATTCTCAATAGTAAACAGTTCCATACCCTGAGTAACTGCTGCTCCCTGCTTAATATCTGCCTTGGATATGATTCCGTTAAATTCCGCGGTGATTCCTTTCTTTCCTTCCTTCACCAGCTCCTCGGCTGATTTTGCGTCCAGTTCGGAAAGATTATCTGTTACTTTCAGTTTCTCTTTTTCTTCTTTTGTCAGGCTTGTGGAATCCGCCTCTGCGATAGCTTTCTCAGAAGCCAGATCTGACTGAAGCTCTGCAAGTTCATCGCTTGCTGTCTCAAGCGCACTTTCCAGAGCAGAAGTATCCGCAGTTACTGTCCCGCCATCACTTCCACTGTAATCATATCCGGAGGAGGAAGAATCTTCCCCATCGCTGTCATCTGCATCTGAACCGTCTGAAATTCCCCATGAGTAATCTGCACTGCTTTCTGTGAAATCAGAAAGTACCGGCATTTTCGGTGTCTGCTGCTTAAGATCATTATAAGTCTGCTGTGCCTGCTGCATTGCGAGCTGTGCCTGTGTTCTTGCAGCCTCCGCATTATCCAGAGCCTGTGTATTCTCATCTGAAGGGTCTGCCTGCCATGTTGCAAATGCCATCTGATATGTGGTGTCTGCCTGATTATAATCGCTTTGTGCCTGATTATACTGTGCATTCAGATCTGAGAGCTGCTGCTGGTACTGCGGAAGAGTCTCCGTCTTGTATGTATAAAGTGCGGCCTGATATTTACTCTGGATTTCCTCCTGTTTCTTTGCCTCTGCCTGGGCTTTTGCCTGAGCTTCCTGCTGCTGTGCCTGAGCCTGAGCTGCTGCCTGTGCGGATGCCTGAGCTGCCGCTTCACGCTGTGCCGCTGCTGCTGCCGCTGAAATCTGTGATTTCAGAGACGAGACATAAGCTTTTTTATCCTTTATTTTCTTCTCAAGCTCCTGAACATTCTTTTTGGCATCCTTCTGCTTCTTCTCTGCTTTGTCAGATTTATTTCTTGTATCCTTTGTATCATACTTTGTTGATTTCAGATTCAGTTCTGCTTTTCGATTATCTTTCTCCAGATCCTCTGTATTAAACTCGATCAGTTTTGTTCCCTTTTTTACCACATCGCCCTGGGAAAAAGAAACAGTTTTCAGTTCTGCATTTACAGGAGAATAATAAGTCTTCTCTTCTTCACTTCCCACTGTTCCTGTGGCATCTACAGTTTCCTCAACATCTCCTTTCTCTGCAGTTACTACCTGAACCTGTGGAATCTGATTTTCTGTTGAATTTCTCTGACCTGCTACTGTAACTCCGCCGGCAACAACAAGAACAGCTGCTGCTCCAATAATAATTTTCTTTTTACTTTTCTTTTTTTTCATAATATCTGTCTCCCTGTAACCGGATTTATGCATCCAGCTGGTTTTTTATATATTCTTCTTTCCCATAGTTTTTATTGATAAAATCTGATTCTATCTTTCCATCCATAATTCTGACTACACGCCTTGCCTGAGCAGCAATCCCATTATCATGTGTGATCAATATGACCGTTTTTCCCTGCTCGTGCATACTTTTAAGAATCTGAAGAATCTCCTTACTGGATGCAGAATCCAGATTTCCTGTAGGTTCATCTGCCAGGATCACCGGTGGCTGGGCCGCGATTGCTCTTGCAATAGCCACCCTCTGCTGCTGTCCTCCTGACATTTCATTTGGTCTGTGATCCATACGTTTCTCAAGCCCTACCATGGTCAGTGACTCTACTGCCAGCTTATGTCTCGTTTTTCTGTCTACCCCTCTGTAAACCAGCGGTAGTTCCACATTTTCAATTGCAGTCAGATTTGAGATCAGATTAAATCCCTGAAAAATAAATCCGATCTCCCGGTTTCTGACTTCTGAGAGTTCATTATCTTCCATTGTGGACACATCAGTTCCATTCAAAAAATATTCGCCGGATGTAGGCACATCCAGACAGCCCAACATATTCATAAATGTAGACTTTCCTGAACCTGACTGTCCGATAATAGCAACAAACTCACCCTTATTAATTTCCAGATTAATATGATCCAGCGCCCGTACTTCATTCTCGCCGGGATTATATATTTTACACAAATCTTTTACTCTGATCAGCGCTTCCTCCATCTTTCCCTCCCGTCTATTAAATATCCTGCTCCAATCCAGATCTTACAGAATCGCAACCTGTCTTTCGTAAGATATCAGAAATACCTTTTACAGTCATAACCTCACTTATATGTTAAAAGAGCAGCGCTTCAGTTTTCCAAAAGCTCTGCCCTTATCTGCGGAATCTGCAAGTCTCTGTTATCAGAAACGATACAGCTTCCACGATTTCTTCATATTTTTATTCCGTATCTGCCTGACTTTTTATGCTTCCAGCAGAAATGCCTTATATGCTTTCTTAGCTTCGTAAATATCTGCCTTACTTGTCACTTCCCATGGTGCATGCATACTGAGCACTGCCACACCGCTGTCAATGACTTCCATTCCATAAAGTGCTGCGATATAAGCGATTGTTCCGCCTCCGCCTATATCAACTTTACCAAGCTCAGCTGTCTGGAACGCAACTTCATGGCTGTCAAAAATATTTCTGACTCTTGCCACATATTCTGCATTTGCATCATTCGAGCCGGATTTACCTCTTGCTCCGGTAAATTTATTTAATACGATACCTCTTCCAAGATAAGCTGCATTCTTTTTCTCAAATGCCTCCCCATAAGCCGGATCGTAGCCTGCACTTACATCAGAGGAAAGCATACTGGAATTCTTCAGAGTTCTTCTCAATCTCAGATCACTGTAGCATCCCATTGCATCCAGAAGTTCAGCCACTGCGTTCTCAAAGAAACGTGACTGCATACCGGTTGCACCTACGCTTCCAATCTCTTCTTTATCAGTAAACAGACAGCAGGAAGTGTGTTTCGGGGTTTCCATCTCAAGCATTGCAAGCAGCGAAGTATATGCGCACACTCTGTCATCCTGTCCATAAGCAGCGATCATACTTCTGTCCAGACCACACTCTCTTGCCTTTCCTGCCGGTACGATCTCCAGCTCTGCGGAAAGAAAATCTTCCTCTTCCATATCATACTTCTCTTTAAGGATATTCAGTACATTCTGTTTTACTGCCTCTTTCTTCTTATCATCTTCCAGATCTTTCAGTGGTCTGCTTCCTATCAGGATGTCCAGATTCTCTCCCTCGATCACTTCTGTCGCTTTTTTCTGCATCTGCTTTCCTGCAAGATGGATCAGAAGGTCTGTGATATATACGATCGGATCATCCTCATCCTCACCGATATTTACTTCTGCTGTACTTCCGTCTTTCTTTACCACTACGCCATGGATTGCCAGAGGAAGAGTTACCCACTGGTATTTCTTAACACCGCCATAATAATGGGTATCCAGATATGCCAGATCCGTATCCTCATATAATGGATTCTGTTTAACATCAAGACGTGGAGAATCAATGTGTGCTCCCAGAATATTCATTCCCTCAGAAATATCATCCTGTCCGATATGAAACAGTGCAATAATCTTCTTCATTCCAACTGTATAAACTTTATCTCCTGCTTTCAGTTTCTCACCCTTCGCAGTCTTCTCTTCCAGAGATTCATAACCTGCTGCCCGTGCTTCTCTGATGATCTGCGTCACACATTCACGCTCTGTTTTTCCCACATTAAGGAAATTGCGATACGCTTTTGCAACCTGCTCCAGTTCTTTTTCTTCTGCTTCTGTATAAGAAAGCCATGCATTTCTACGTTCCATTTACTGTTCCGCCTTTCTTTATGACTGTCATTCATAGTATTGCTTTGATAACGGTAACTATTCATCAGTTCGCTATTATGTAATGATATTGAACAATTACCTGTTTTTCATTATAAAACATCCTCTGAAAATTTTCCATATGATTAATATTTATTTGTCAGTGGACATTATGATTCATTTCCGCTATAGTTGATGGCAGGTTAATGTTTCTCCTCTCAAATTCATTATTTGCGAGGATTATTATAAAAATATCTGCAATACCAGGAGGTTCTGTCATGAAAAATTCAGAGGAACTGCGTCAGCAGCTTCGTTCCATAAACCGCAAAAGTTATCCGGCATATAAAGGGCTGAAAGGTCTGTATCATTTTGGAAATTATATTCTGTCCATCGACCATGTGCAGGGAGATCCTTTTGCTTCTCCCTCTCATGTCAGCATTCAGATTTCACACAGAGATGCCGGATTTCCCGTCGAATATTATAAAGATACACTTACCGGGACTACTCTTTGCGACTATCTTACACGTCAGTTTGAAAAACAGGTCAGTCAGTACAGCTTTCGTGCAAAAGGCTCCGGCAAAAGCGGCCTGCTCACTGTCAGTCATTGTGGTCAGGAGATTCTTTCCCGGACAGCCTGTGAAATAACAGAAAAAGGCATAACCGCCCGCTTTTTTGTGGGCTTCCCTGCTAATGGCCGCACGATCAATGCCACTGAACTGGAGAAAATCCTTTTTGATTTTCTGCCTGTATGCATTCAAAAATCCTTTTTCTACTCCAGCCTTAATGCAAAGGAATTACAGAATTATATAGAGCTTGCAGAGGATCAGGAATTTATCCGTCAGACGCTGCCCGCAAAAAATCTCTGCGCATTCATAGCCGATGGCTCCATCCTCCCAAGAGAAAGCGGTATTTCCTCCCGCCCTATGAAAGCTTCCGTTCCCTTTACTTCTCCGGACAGTCTGCGCATTTCCATAAATCTTCCCCATAAAGGAAAAATCACAGGCATGGGGATTCCAAAGGGAATCACTCTGATCGTAGGCGGTGGATATCATGGCAAATCCACGCTTCTGAATGCACTTGAACTTGGTGTATACAATCATATCCCCGGAGATGGACGTGAATACGTGATCACAGATGCAACTGCTGTCAAACTGCGTTCAGAAGATGGCCGTTTTATCAAGGATGTGGATATTTCCATGTTTATAAATGATCTTCCAAACAAGAAAGATACCCGCTGTTTCTCTACACTGGATGCCAGTGGAAGCACTTCACAGGCAGCCGGTATCGCAGAAAGCATGGAAGCCGGAAGCCACCTTTTTCTTCTTGACGAAGACACCTCCGCAACTAACTTCATGGTTCGTGATGCTTTCATGCAGCAGGTTATCCAGCGTGAGAAAGAGCCGATCACTCCGTTTCTGGAGCGTGCAGAAGATCTTTATAAAAAAGCAGGGATTTCTACAATTCTTGTTGCCGGAAGTTCCGGGGCATTCTTTCATATTGCAGATACAATTATCCAGATGGACAATTACGTTCCAAAAGATATTACAGCTTCTGTCAAAAAATTATGCAGCCAATATCCTCTGCCTGCTGTTTCAGTTACTGATTTTCAGCTTCCGCACAGCCATCGCATTATGAGCAGACCTGCCGAATCTTCTAAGCGCCTCAGACATAACAGTCGTGGAAATCATTCCGATTCCGGTGCCACAAAACCTGAGCGCCTGAAAACCAGAATCTCCGGAACAGATGGCTTCTCTCTCGGCAGACAGGAGATTGATCTCCGCTATACAGAACAGCTTATTGACGCAGAACAGACCGCTGCCTTAGGTCTCCTGCTGAAATATGCAGTTGAACATCTGGCAGACGGCAGACGTACCCTGCCTGAGATTGTGCAGTTTCTCTGGAAAAATCTCTCTTTACATGGTCTGTCCTTCTTTACGGAGAATCAAAAAATTTCCTGTGGTTACGCTACTCCCCGTATTCAGGAAATTTATGCCTGTCTTAATCGTTACAGAGGTTTATAAGAAAGAATCCTGCTTCAGTGACATAATAAAATCACCGCTTCTCCGTCGATCTTGTCGGCTAAGCGGTGATTCACGTTCATTTTACACTTTTTAGGGAAAGGAAAGATTTTCTCTTAAGGTACGTCATTTCCTTAAGATGTAAATATCATAACCTATAAATGTGAGAGAAATTTGTCTAATTTCTAATATAATTATAAAATTTATAAAAAAACTGCAAAAATTTGTTACTGTTCACTCCGTTCTCAGCAACACAAAAATTTTACACTTTTAGAAATTTTGTAGGAATCAGTTGCATCTCCCTTTCAATCCGTTATAATATTAGATGTATGTAACTATTTAATAATCAAAGAAATCTCTGCGGAACAGTTATCTGATATAGAGCTGCATAACACAACAAAGGTTAGTACACCGTTTTCGAAATAACTATACCACTCACTTGTCTGCGAATCCGATTGGTATAGTTATTTACGAAACGATGTACCTGGAAAGAGGAAAATAAATGTTTAGAAAAATAGATAAAACCAGTACATTCAACGATGTTCTGAAACAAATTATCGAAAATATCCAAAACGGAGAATTACAACCCGGCGACGCACTTCCTGCTGAACGTATTCTGGCAGAAGAATTCGGAATCTCCAGACCAGCATTACGAGAAGTCCTGAAGGCTCTTTCCCTGCTCGGGATTACTGTCAGCGTACATGGCGGTGCCAATTATATTGCAACTGATCTTCACAGCTGTCTTACTGAACCTCTGTCTATCATATTTCAAATGTACAACAGCAAAATTCAGGATGCATTGCAGCTTCGAGGCGCACTGGAAAGCAAAGCTGCTTTTCTCGCTGCCCAAAACTGTACACCGCTGGATGCTGCTGAACTCCAGCTTATCATTGCCAGACTGGACAGCACTCAGGATGAAAAAATCCGCGGTGATCTGGATCGTGATCTGCATCTGAAAATTGCTCAGATTTCTGACAATCCATTAATACTGAGTGTCTTAAATGCCTCTGCACAGATTACCGAAAATATGATCGTTGGAATACGTTCCTATCTTATGCAGAAAAATAACGATGCACCGGAGATTGATTCCCAGCACACTCGGCTTGTTCAGGCAATAACCAATAATGATGCACCTCTTGCAGAAAAAGTTATGAACGAACATATGCATACTATAGAATATCTCCTGAATGAAATTACGTCTGACAACCTCACAATTTCTGATAACGTTCAACAACCATAAATTACCCTGATCATGTTATCAAAAATTATATGTCAGACCCACTTATCAAACCTATGGCAATCCTCTAAAATCATACTTTATCTGGAGAATTGCCATATCTGCTTTACAATCATTCTGTTTCTTCACTGAAAATCTCGCACATCAGCCTTGCCCCTGTTTTAAATCCCATGGCAAAACTTTCTTCCAGCTCTTGTGGATATATTTCCATATGTTTATTCATCAGTTCATCCAGTTCTTCAGCAAGCTCATCTGTCAGTTGAACTCTCAATTTCTGATAGCACTGGTATGCCTTCTCTTTTTTCTCTTTACATAAATCATCATGCATTACTGACATTTCATTTTTTTCTCTATTGTCATTATCCATATACATACCATACAATTTCCGAATCACATTTTCCATATATTTACCCAGTCTCTCTGAAAATATTTATTTACTGCATTCTAGAGCGTGTCTGAAAAAGGCTTTCTGCAAGATGTGCGTCACAATTTGTGGGATATTTTGCCCGGATGAGGGCGCCGTAGCGGGCTACGGCAACTGAATTCGGGTGAAATATCCCGCAAAGTGGGGCGTGCAGATTGCGGGAATGATTTTTCAGACACACTCTAATGTTACAAGTATTCCCCACATATTCATAACTCACTCATACTATCGCATCAAATTAATTCTTACAACAGTCTCGCAGGATAACCTTTCTATTTCAAAGCGGAGAAAAGTAATACTAATATGTATTATAAATTTGTGTTATATCAATGTCAATCCTGTGTAACTATACTTTATATCATAACAGTGATTACGGAGATCAAAATTATAGCAATCCTCGTAAATAATGCATTTAAGACAGTTCAGCAGAGTGCGAAAGACAAGGAAGATATCTGCAGGCGTGCTGACGCACGGCAAAGATATCTGACGCAGGATTTCACACTCTGATGGGCTGGCTTAAGATGCATTATTTCAGAGGATTGCTATAGAATAAGCAATATCAATTATGATAACCATTCACTAATAAATGTTTATACAGGAGGGATAATCATGCCAAACGACTTTATTGTCCGGCCAAAATGTACAGATAAAAAAGAAGACAAATCAATCACCATGACCATTCGCCTTGAACGTGAACTGCAGGAACAATATGATGACTTGTCTGCCAAAAGCGGACGCTCAAGAAATGAATTAATGTGCATGGCACTCCGCTATGCTCTTGATAATCTGAAATTTATCGAATAAATTATATGTATATGCGGAAAAAAGTCCCTGAAAATATCTGAATAAATGAATGATTATTTAAGTATTGTATGAAATAATGTTATAATTGACGAACTAATACTCATAGATATACAATTACTTCAATAACAGCAATAAATTATCTGACATTATTTACCATATTACTTTATACAGGGAGGTTTTTTTATGCATTCATTATCAGATTCTACTCAGGGATACACTTACACCATTAAATGGATGTTCGGACTGCCGGAAGTTATGAAATCCATGCACGATATGAATATTCATGAAGGTAGCACGATTCGTGTTCTCCGCAAATTCCACGATTCTCTTATAATTTCTTCTGCAAACCGAAAGATTGTTCTTGGAAATGAAGTTGCAGACAGAATACAGGTATAGTGCTTTATATTTAAATGTGGCGAAATTTACAAGACAAAGGCCGGATAAATGCTGTAACATTCAGCATTTATCCGGCTTATTCTTATCTTTGTTCTATCAGTCGTCAGTTTTCCGTCTTAATAATTGTTCTCTGAATTATAAGAAGAAAGAGACGCAGATAAGGTATACAACTGTAAACATTGTGTTCAAGTGTGTTCAAAACCTGTAAGCAAAAAAATAAGAGAAACGCTACAAAATCAACGTTTCTCTTATTTACAATCATGCCGCAGACCGGAATCGAACCGGTACGGGTATCACTACCCACGGGATTTTAAGTCCCGGGCGTCTGCCAGTTCCGCCACTGCGGCATATGGAACCTATAGGGCTCGAACCTATGACCCTCTGCTTGTAAGGCAGATGCTCTCCCAGCTGAGCTAAGATTCCATACTACTTATGCAATTACTTCGTCAGCAAATGCTAACGACCCAGAAGAGACTCGAACTCTCGACCTTCGCCGTGACAGGGCGACGCTCTAACCAACTGAGCCACTGGGCCAAAATAATTTAAAAAATGGACCTTCGGGGACTCGAACCCAGGACCGACCGGTTATGAGCCGGTTGCTCTAACCAACTGAGCTAAAGGTCCAAAAAGCCGATGATCGGACTCGAACCGATAACCTGCTGATTACAAATCAGCTGCTCTGCCAATTGAGCCACATCGGCATGTTGTAACAGAATCAAGCCTCAAAAATCACATTTCCATTATTTAAATGACTCCAAGGGGATTTGAACCCCTGTTACCGCCGTGAAAGGGCGGTGTCTTAACCGCTTGACCATGGAGCCAAAACTCCCCCTGTTGGACTCGAACCAACGACACTGCGGTTAACAGCCGCATGCTCTACCGACTGAGCTAAGGAGGAATAAAGGTTTTTGCACCTTCAAAACTACATACATATTG
>NZ_JBWJVP010000258.1:0-6935 GCF_056339915.1 Blautia sp. ZXY-1-B12
CTACTACAATATATTTATGGGTAATCCCCTTACTTCCAGTAAGGATTTATCCATCTCATTACTTAAACTGTTAGAATGTAGGATGCAATGGTATATCGACTTCATCACTTGGACCTCGCGTCCGTACTTTAAGACTGATAACCGGCTCCTCATTCACAGTGTTCGTTTTATGCAGGTTGGATCACATTAGGTGCATTCGTGTCACACACAGTAGTTTGAACAGGTAATGAGTAAAACTGGTATTTATCCATTGTAATATTTTTTAAGGAGTGATAAATTTATGAACGCAGTAGGTATCGATGTTTCAAAAGGTAAAAGTATGGTTACAATTCTGAGACCATTTGGGGAGATTGTATCCTCTCCTTTTGAGATCAAGCACACATCCAGTGATATCCATTCACTTATTAAACTTATTCATTCTATCGAAGGTGAATCCCGGGTTGTAATGGAACATACCGGCCGCTACTACGAAGCACTTGCTCACCAGCTTTCAGCAGCAGATCTCTTTGTCAGTGCTGTTAATCCCAAGTTGGTCAAAGATTTTAATAACGATTCTCTTCGCAAAATCAAGTCCGACAAAGCTGATTCTGTCAAGATTGCCCGCTACGCTCTTGACAAATGGCAAAGTCTTGAACCGTATAGTATTACAGATGAATTACGCGCTCAGCTAAAGGTCATGAATCGTCAGTTCCATTTCTATGTGAAACAAAAAACGGCTATGAAAAATAATCTTATTGGCCTCATTGACCAGACCTATCCAAATGCAAATACTTATTTCAATAGTCCCACCCGCAGTGATGGTTCCCAGAAATGGGTTGATTTTGTCTCTACATACTGGCATGTAGATTGCATTCGTAAAATGTCTCTAAACGCTTTTGTTGAACATTATCAGAACTGGTGCAAGCGCAAAAAATATGCCTTCAATAAATCAAAAGCGGAAGAAATTTACACCAAAACAAAGGAACTTGTTCCAGTATTTCCTAAGAATGAAATAACCAAACATATCATCAGACAAGCTATCGATCAGCTCAACAGTACTTCCGTTACTGTCGAAACAATACGCACTCTCATGAACGAGACTGCCTCAAAGCTTCCTGAATACTCAATTGTCATGCAGTTTAAAGGGATTGGTCCATCTCTCGGTCCACAGCTTATGGCTGAGATCGGTGATGTAACCAGATTCACGCATAAAGGAGCCCTTACTGCATTCGCCGGAGTTGATCCTGGGGTAAACGAATCTGGTTCCTATGCACAAAAAAGCGTCCCAACATCCAAACGTGGATCTTCAAATTTAAGAAAGACTCTTTTTCAAGTAATGGATGTTCTTATCAAAACCATGCCTCAGGATGATCCTGTATATCAATTCATGGACAGAAAACGCACCCAGGGTAAGCCTTACTATGTTTATATGACTGCAGGTGCTAATAAATTTCTCAGAATATACTATGGACGAGTGAAAGAATATCTTTCTGTTCTTCCTGATCCAAGCTAATTCAAAACTTTTACTTTCAGACCAGCACTGGTTGTGGTGGCCTTATTTTAATGCCTAATTTTTAACCTGTAAAGTTTTTTAACTTTCTTCAATTTTAGTATTGACTTTTTATTTGCAGGCTAAAGTAAACTTAAATGAAAAACTAAATTCCAATTCTACTTAAAAGTCTACAACTGGAATTTAGTTTTTCATTTAAGTATCACTAAAGTAACGAGAATGCGACGCGCAGTTATTCAAAAGCGTTTTTTACTAAAAATGTATCCTCTGTTTTTAGGCATTATTACTATGTATTTTCATATCCTGCGGCATCAGCGGATGGTTACGCAGGGCAAATATCGTATCTTCGTGGATTTCCTGATTATTTTAATACGAAATTCTTTAATTCATCCCTCTTTTTGACATGAAGCTTGTTAAAGATATCTGTAAGATAATGCTTCACTGTGTTTAGGGATACCCCCATGTGTTCTGCGATCTCCCGGTTGCTCCAGTCCCGGCAGGCCAGCATGGCAATGGAAAATTCCATGGTAGTCAGAGCGTCTGTCACAGGGTTGTCTGATGCAGGATTGTGAACCGCCATCCATCCACGGCTGAAGGTAATAACTGCATCCGATATTTTTCTGTACATCTCCGGATTTTCTTTGCGGATGCAGGACTCCAGAAGTCCCTGGAGAAGTCCGTGGAGTTCGATAAACGGCTCGATAAGCTCATCCTTCTCTGCCAGTTTCCAGGCAGTGAGTATGGCTTTTTCTGCTTCTGCCTGATTCTTCAGACTGATTTCACACATAGCAGTCACACAGTAAAGATATATCATCCCAACAGGATAAATTTCTTTACAGGAAAACAGTGCCGCATCACAGATTCCCAGCGCTCTGCTGTATTCACCTTTCAGATAAAGGTCATGGGAAATTACATTGGCAGCAAAAATTCTCAGTCCCTGAGGCAGACTGCTCATATATTTCTTCATATCCGGCAGTTCCTCTGTAGAGAGGTGTAAAAGAACGGTTCCCATATATCCTGCAAATACACAATATGCTGTATTTCTCTCAGAAGTGGGAGCTGCCATCTCTTTTCTCAGACATTCCCGGATGATCTCAAGGCCACGTTCGGATGCCTTCGCATTTCCCAGCGTAAGATTAGAGTACACATAGAGCATACATGCAGACAGCTTCAGTTCCAGCCGGGAACTCATAATATAAATCTCCACCAGATCACTGCATTTCTGCGCCTGCCCTGTGAAATAATAAAATTCTGCAATAGCGATCTCCCGGAAATCTCTGTCTGCAAAACTCTCTGCTGCTTTTCTTGCATTTCCTGGCTCAAATGCTGTATTTATCAGTGGTAATACTGTATTTTCCGTCATATGTCCGCTCTGCCACGTCCTTTCTCTCTGTATTTTTTTATATTACCACCTTTTTCCTGTTTTTTCTATAACACTTATAAATTCTCGCCGCAGTGCGATCCTGCCCGAAGGGTTTTGTTATGTTATAGGAACATTACGGAGTAATTTCCTATAACATAACAAATACCGGATCAGGCCTGTTTGGCTCAATCCGGTATTTGTTTATTTCACATTGAAAACTTCCATCAGGATTATTTTACAGTGATTTTCAGAGCTTTGTATATGCCATTCTGTGCATATACCCATATTGTGCAGGTTCCTTTGCCTGTTGCCCTGATAAGGCCATCCGGGGTAACGGTGGCTACTTTTGTATTGCTGCTTTCGTAGCAGAGTTTTCTGTGGCGTTCGATCTTCTTATCTTTCTTTACTTCTTTTGCTTTTATCTGTGCGGTTTTTCCCATTTTCAGGGTGATCTTTGAAACATTCCTCTTATTTCCAATCTGGGTTACGGAAACAGCTTTTGCATTTCCGTATTTACCGCCTCCGGTGACTGCATGTACAGATATGGATGTGTCTGTCACTACCTTTTTGCCATTTACCAGTCTGTAGGCTTTTACCACATATTTATAGTAAGTACCTTTTTTCAGGTCCTTCTGGGTCCATGTGCTGATATCTCCACCGGTGATAGTGGCAAGCTTCCTGTACTTGTAAGACTTTGTACCTGTATTACAGCGGTTGCCGTATATGAAATATCCATCTGCATCCTTAATGATGTTCCACTGCAATGTCACAGAAGTTTTTGTCTGTTTTACAGAACGGGCTCTTAACCTTCTGAAGCCTGTGGTCTTATTGATCGTGGGTTCATCCGGGACTTTCACTGTGATCATAATGGAAGCTGTAATTTTTCCATCCTCTGTTGTAACTGTGATCTCTGCAGTTCCATTTCCCACTGCTGTTACCTTGCCGTTTTCATCTGTAGTGGCAACTTTTTCGTTATCGGATTTCCAGATCAGTTTCTGTAAATCTGCATTTTCAGGCTCGATCTTTACTTTCAGTTCTGTGGATTCACCAATCTTTGTCAGGGTTTCTTTCTCTGCTTCTATGGTGAGCTTCTGGATTTCCACAGGGATTTTCACTGTTACGGAAACTGTCGCTGTATAACTGCCGCTTACAGATGTTGCGGTAATGGTGGCAGTTCCGTTTCCAACTGCTGTTACCTTGCCGTTTTCATCTACAGTTGCTACTTTCTCATCGCTGGATTGCCAGGTTACACGCTTATTGTCTGCATAAGACGGTGTCACCTCTGCGGTAAGTTGGGCGGTTTCATCTTTCTTTGTTAAGGTAAGAGTATCCGGAGATACCTTAATGCCTGTTACCGGGTAGCTTGGGGAATAGTAGGTGTCTTTGTAAGTCAGTACATAAATGGAGAATTTATCTGACTTAAAGGTAAGCTCGTTAGTACTGCTGTTAAAGACAGAATCTAATATATCAACAGTTGCCTGATTCGTTGCACTGTCCTTATGCAGTCTGAGAATTTTATAATCCCGGATGGTATAAGGCTGATTATTAATCATTTTATCCGGGATTTTAATCCTGATATTCATATTGATACCCGGATTTGTAATAAGTACCCTGTTCTCACCCGCAAGCTGTCTGTATAAATCTATGTCGAATAAAATCTGGTCTGCATTTTTTCCCACTGTCTTTTCTATTTCCATGTTGATTAAATTCTGCCATGCAGGATCAAGATTATTAACATGATTGATTTCAAGCCATACTTTAGCTCCTGATCCATTATCAATTCTGGTTTTATCACTTCCCGGGAAAAGTCCAAAAAGGATTGTTTCTTCATTGTCCAGAGCTGCTGCTGTGATTTCTGAGCCAAATATCTGGATATATTTATCTATTTTATCTGCATAGGGATCCGCCGGTTTTCCATCCTGTTTCGGGATGGAATCATATCTTTTCTGACCACAGCCTGGTGCTGTACAGGTTCGCTCCTGCATTCCTTCTGACCATGAAGTTGCAGGGCTTAATATCTTTCCGTCTTTTGGCCAGTTATGGTCCTCAATTGTAAAGGTGCCTTTCTCTCGTGTGACAGTATAATTCGGATTTGCACCTGCTGTTTCTGTGGCTGTAATTTCATATTTTCTGGCATCCTCACCTGATACTCTCTGCAATGTGATCCCAGATAGTGTTTCACCTTCAACGATGCCGTCTGTGGTATAAGTAAGCTGAGGTTCCTCCCCGCCGATATGCTTGTGTAAATCATCCGGTTTCACTGTTACTGCTTTTGGATTGATAACCCATGGATGGATGCTCTCTTCTTGGCTGAGGCTGTAATTGGCATTTCCGAGAGCTGTAACCTTTGCCGTGTACTTCCGGGCATTCTTTCCGGTGTTTGTGTAAGTTTCGTTAGTTTCATATGTCAGTGTAAAGGTATCACCGGGCAGGGCATTTCTCACCCTTGCAGTGACTGTCTGGTCCTTTCCATTGTAAGTCAGGTCTGAACTGCTCCAGTCAAGCTGCGCCGGGAGTGGTTTTATTTCAAATGTACCGGTTGCTGTTCCGGCATTATAATTGGCAGATTCCGGTATCTGGGCTTTTACATAATAGGTGCCTGCATTCTTTGGTACCCCGCCTTCTGTTTCTGCTCCGTTTTTAGTTGAAGTCTGTGTGCTACATGCCCCATCTGTATAGTAAGTGTACTGGACTGTCTGATTTTCCGGGTTCAGGCTCGAATCTATTGACGGTGTATTTTCTACTCCATTATATCCACCATATGTCCAACCACTGATGCTGACTTTGGAATCGGAATTCGTAGTACTTGCTTTTTTAACCTTAAAAATACAGGTATCAGAATCTCCCTCATAATTCGCTGTTTCTTCCACCACTGCCTTTAAGGTATATTCTCCGGCAGAAAGTTTTTTCAGGCCTTCTTCCGTTATACCAGCATAAGTACTGTCATCCTCATCCTTAACTTTGTATTGATAAACTACCTTACTGTCAGATGGTGCTGCCCATATCTGTATAGCTGGCTGCTCTCCATATGTGAAATCATCCAGGAAAACCGTTAGGGTAACCGGTGCCTTTTTAATTTCAAAATCAGTAGATATCTCTCCTGAGTACTGCTCTCCAGGCAGTGTAATATTTACTTTCGCTTTATATTTTCCTGGAGAGGTGGGAAGTGTTTCACTTTCCGAAAAAGTGGTCCCGTCACGGCCTGCATATATGATTGATCCTATTGTTGCCCCTATTTCTGACGGAAGACTATTAGCACATGTTACAGAATAAGAATTGCCATATTCAGCACAGTTATTGTTATCAAATCCATTAAGCTTAAGTGAAACTGTTGCCTTTGCATTGTCAAAACCTGTTCCATAATAATCACATTGTGACGTTGTGTTTGAGCAATATGCCTTAAGAGTATCGCCACTTAAACTATAGTTCCAGGCATGCTTATGAACCCACTTTGCATATAATGTTATTTCTTTATAGTTATTGGAACCTGCAACCGCCGCATTAACAGCCTGCGAAACTCCCTCTATCTTGCTTCCATTTCCATTTGCTTGAGTATACCATCCAGCAAATTTATAGCCTGCTTTAGTTGGCTCAATATTATGGTCTGTATTCCATTGTCCATCACCATTCCATACCCAATCTCTATTTGGCCCACCTGATCCACCCTGTAAACCATAATTAACTCTTATTGGGTTTTCTACCCCCTGATAATTAGCCAATATATCACCTCCAAGGTGACCGGAAACTACACAAAATAAAGTATAAATATTCGTAATATTAATTTTCCTTTCCTTAGGAATATCATTTAGCTTATTAATCCCATAATATCGTTCATCGTTTGATTCTGGATTCTTACTATGATATTGCGCATAAGGCATGATATTGTTTTGGCTCTTATATTTAATACTATATCCTTTGCTTAACTCGCCCGAAGATGCTATAATTTCCGGATCTTCCCCCACAGTCAATGTCCCATCATGATTATTTATCACATCATAAATTGTATCCGTACCTATTTTATAACTGGGACTGGTATCAATTTTCACTGTATGTTTCGTTGTAGCAGAAGTGTCCTGTGCTGCA
>NZ_JBWJVP010000259.1:0-22248 GCF_056339915.1 Blautia sp. ZXY-1-B12
ACACTTAAATGAAAAACTAAATTCCAGCTGTGGATTATCTCAGTAACTATGCGGGATTAAATTCTGTAATGCACCTTAACAATTCTATTTTTTTGTCTTATAATAAACCTGTAAGCACTCATGATTTATGTTTTTATGCATACTAATCGGGCATCTGAAAATAGTGTGCGAGACTAAATTCCACATGCCTTATGTGCAAGACTAAATTCTGGTGCAGTGAAATCTGCCTGTGCTTTACTATTTTATTTTATAAGTTTTGGACTAAGCATAACATCATCAGGTGCGATTGCCTTTAATCCTAATGCTTTGTGCAGTTTGTTGTCCAAGAGTAAAAGAGAGAGTTCATATGGGCTATGTCCATTAAGACTGTCTCTTTTTTCGTTGTTTATGTGATTCATCATAAGTCTGACTTTCTCGTCATTTAAATCAGCGAATGAACTCCCTTTCGGACGGATGTAGCGGATATACTCGTGGTTCTTTTCGCAGGCACCTTTTTGCCAAAAGCTGTATGGATCACAGTAAAAGACCGTCGTGCTTTTACTTCCGTCACAGAATTCCTCCATCTCTTCACGAGCTGAGAATTCTGAACCTCCATCCGTGAGGATCACCGGAAAAAGCTTTTTGAATGCATCCTGTCCTAACACTGTTTCAAGCCATACAAAGACCTCTAACACGCATTCCTGGTCTTGATATTCCAACAGGAACATAAGCATAAGATTGCAGTTGCGGAATGTAAAGGTCAAGAGGGCGCAGCTTTCGCCTTTCATTCCTTCCACGCAGTCCATTTCCACAACATTTATATCTGGATGATCTTTCATATAATTCTGGAAATTTTCGTAGTTATGACCTTGACGATAAGAACGATCTTTTGCACTGGTCTGTGTAGGTTTCTTGCGTTTCTTATAACGTACAGAACGTCTTAAGTCACCATTGCGGACATCGAATACACAATCATTGATGTAGGAGTAAAGTGTTCTTCTGGAGCAACCCAATTCTTCTGCATGAGTAGCATAAATATGACCGATGGACTGATGCTTCTCCTTGATCAATGGAACCAATAAATCATTCATGGATTGAATGCTTTCCGGAGTCTGGTTAATGCCGACTCTGCAATCGACTAGCACGCTACGGTACTCATCATGGGCATATTTGGATGAATAAAACTTTCTGGGCATAAGACAATGGGTCTTTTTACCACAGCCATTACATACGTAGGGAGGTTTATTCAGTTTCTCACATTCAGCTGTCTCATATGCGGGACATATATCAGTGCAGCGAAAGGATGGTTTTCTGCAAAGCTTACAATGAATGCCACACATCTTATCACACAAGCATGTCACCTTACAGTTCTTGCGATGAATACATGGCGGGTGAGTGTAACCTGAATCCGGACGTTCTTTTGTATGTGCGTGGAGACGTACTTCCTTTGATATGGTAGATGGATTTTTACCAATAATTCGTCCAATTTCAGTGAAGCTTTTATTCTCAGTAAGACCTTTCTCGATATCAACACGCTGTTCAAATGTTAAATGTTTCTGATTGCCTTTATTTTTCATAATTATCTCCAATCTGCACAGGCAGGCAATCAGCTGCAAGTACATTATACGGAGTAATGATTATCAAAGACAATATGGCAAATATGTGTGCAAAAGTAACTTCGACCTATATAGAATTTACTCTTGCATTTGGTCCAAAACCGGAATTTAGTTTTTCATTTAAGTTTTTTTCTACTACCCATGGCTATATTTTAGCACATATAGTGCCAGAAGTAAACATATGTTCTTTCTTTGAATAAAAAATTTGCGCGTCTAACTCATCACTAAAGTAACGAGAATGCGACGCGCAGTTATTCAAGCATTTCTCTTTTTATCCAACGAAAAAAAGAACACACAACACTCTGTATGTTCTCTTTCTGTATGTGAAGTCCAATATTATACTTTGAAGTAGCTATCCAATCCTTTGAACTCTTCCGCTTTCATTTCTTTTGTAACATCAGCATAGATGTTCAGTGTAGTTGAAATATCTGAATGTCCGAGTGCGTCTTGAATGACCTTTATATTTACTCCAGCTTCACACATTCTTGTTGTAAATGTATGTCTAAGCGAGTGGCAGCTAAAATGAGGAAGTAACACATCAGGTTCATCACTGTGCAAAAACTGCTCATCATTGCAATCACGGATAATTCTTCGGATTGCTTTGTTGAGTGTGGCTTGGTGCTGTGCCTGACCAAAACGATTGATGAAAATAAAATCTGTATATCCGTCAATCGTGACCTCGCAATGAAGTCCTACATCTTCCTGCTTCTGTTTCTCATGTTCAAATGCTTCTTTCACAAAACCGAGCATTGGAACCTGCCTCATACTCGCCGGAGTCTTCGTTGTATTTACATTGAAATAACAGCCACTTTTACTTCCCTTGGTTCTGTGGTCATAATATACAAGAGTATGATTAACATCAATCATTCCACTTTCCATATCAATATCACACCATCTCAATCCAGTTACTTCCCCCACACGAAGTCCAGTTCCTATCATTACTGCAAAGACCGGATACCAGTGTTCATATACAGGGTGGGTTTTCAGGAAATTTCAGAAATAGCTCCTGCGTCGGTGTATCGTCCCTGGGCTGCTAAATTGTTCTTCAGTTCAATGAGCGATTGTATCACTCGGCTTCGTTCTTCTTCATTTAAGTATAGATGATAGGTTTTCTCTCTCATTGGCTGTCCCTCCATCTTTCAAATGTATTTTTGATTATCTCCACATCTTCCTCGGTATCGGAAGAAATAAATATATGTACGCTCTGAAAAGCTTTCTTTAAATTATTGGCATAATCCAGTTCTGTGCCTTTCATCGGCAGCTTAATCAGCCTTATTCCTCTTTGCTTGCACATATATGCTTTCATTATTTCTAAATTCTCATCGGCACTTCCTGACTCAATAGCCAACTTTTCTGAATTTCAGGATGTGTTGTCTGCAAATCATTAAACCCTTTCGAGAATATGTACCCACTGCAATACGGGCATTTACTCCCACCGGAACGGGTAGAAATAAGGGTGTTCCACTCTCTGCCGCAATCCTTACACTTCCACCACGCCTTACGATTGGCAAAGACCGTAACCTGAGTTGGAAGTAACGGATAATTTCTGTCCGACCACTCGGCAGCTATATCCGGCAGAAGCGTTGCAAAGTCATTAAATCCTGCCAACACTTTATTATGGGAGCAATACGGGCAACCTGTTTTATTTATTGTCCTGCTCTTAACGGCAGCTTCCCACTCGTGTCCTTTTTTACATCTCCAAATTACTTTCTTATGAGAACCAATAGAAACCTCTGTCGGTTTTATCTTATTCTTTTTCGACCACTGCTTTACCAGTAGCGGCTCTAATGTCGCCAAATCGTTAATACCTGCAATCACTCTCGCACCGGAACATATCGGGCATTTTTCTCCATTTGAACGAGCCTTAACGCTTGTCTGCCATTCGTGACCACAAGTACCTTTCCACCATACTTTTTTATTTGAACCGAAAGTAATGTCATCGGGTGTAAGCGGTAAGTTTTTCTCCGACCACTCCGAAACAAGTTCCGGATGTACTTCTGCTAAACTGTTATTCATAGCCAAACCTCAACCTCCTTGTGCTTAGAGTATATGAAGTTTTAGCTTTGTCTTGTAGTTTGCGAATATCCGTATAAATAGAAAAAGCCCTTTGAGAAAAGGATTTCTCCCCTCTCAAAGGACAACCAGACAAACTTGAATTGAGATTTCATATATTCCAAGGGATTTAATAACTGTTATATTTTATTATCAAATATCTCTCAATCCCTTGAAAACACAAAGTTTATCGCAGGTGAGCTTTCCCTTATTGTTTCCCTTGCGTTATATCGTCCCACCAGTGTTTACGAACTCTGATAAGGGCAAAAACAAGGGCAAGAAAATTATATAAAACAGTATAACACAAAATAAAAGTGACATTGTGAACTGATTGAAATGCTTCTGATTTTTGCAACAAATGATTGATTTAACGATAAGGAGATTTAATACGATGAGAACAATATTTGCAGAATACAATCCCAAGCGCAACAGTATTGATGTTTACACCTCTGTTGGCTATATGCTCCGCATTGACTGTTCTCCCACCGCAAAGGATTGTATCAAGTGCCGCCCTAAATGTGTGCCGCGATCTCCGGCAGCTTCCCGCGTCCATGCAAACTCAATATCGGCGGTTTCCAGCCCGCAGCCGAAAGAGGACGCAAGCAGCTTCCCGTCTGTCTTTTCGGGATTTAAGATATAGTCTATCGCAGCCTTTAAGGTTGATTTAATAGGGTGCGTCTTTGTAACCGCCATATCTCGTCCACCGCCTTTTTAATGTCCTCTATATCCTGCCTGTAAACCGTCCCCGTCGCATTGGCGCGTTTTGCAATTTGGTTGATGTTCCGGCTCACCGCTTGCAGTTCCCGGATATATGCTTTTGTGTCGCTTCGGTCAACGACAAGAATATACCCGTCTATCGCCATTTTACGGAAGTATGCCCCATACTGCTTTATGGGAAGCTGCTTCATCTTCTCGTCGATCAGCCGCTTTTCTTCTTCCGTAACGTAAAACTTCATCTGTATATTTCTCTTTCGGTTTTCCATTTCCGCACCGCCTTTCGGTATAAGGGTTTGGGATTATCCCAACAAGCATTTTCCGCAAACGGGTACTCGTTTGCTGTGCTTGCTATCTACTCCATACCCCCACCGAAAGGCGGTATTTGTTGCGCGTTCCTTTGATTTTGGACGCAAAAAAAGATTGCAGCCGCCATGCGCTGCAATCTCCCGATTTCTCATATTGTGAGGTTAATCCTCTGCTTTTTCGACTTCCGTTATCTCCCTTGCTGTTGCGGTTACAATCCGTATGCCTTTATCGCTCATACCGTCCAGCAGCGCGTCAAGCTGCCGCCGCCCGGTGGATTTCTCCGCATTGCTGTTCGGGAAGAAAAATTGATCTACCGAAATATGATACCGGGTTACAAGGTCATAGAATACCTGTAAACTCGGCTGTTGTCCCTTGTTCTCGATATTCGCAAGGTAGCGCGGGGAAATATATAACTCGTCGCTTACCTTTTTGCGGCTCTCGCCGTATTCATTTCTCGCGGCTTTTATAGCTGCCCCGAAAGCCTTAAAGTCGTACAATGGTACGGGTCTTTTTGCCATTTTCATTCACCCTGTTACATTTTACAGTTCACCTTTCTTTTTGGATATGTCCACACAATTCATATCATTAGGTTAAATACTTCCTGTTGTGTATTGACAGTAGACTGATTTTCTGATAAAATAAAATTTATGTAAAAGGAGGTGGCGTTTATGTTGCATAGCATGCGTATTAGATAAGCATTGAAAAAAAGGATTTTCCCATTTTCAACATGGGCTTTTTTGTCATGCTTATTTTGCGGATGCTATACAAAAAACTAACGACGTATAGATATAGTATAGACATAGTGCAAGCTATGCCTTAGTTTTGTTGTACTGCTCTGTGCATTATAAATGCAGGTCAATGCTCATGTTGAGGATTGACCTGCATTTTTTTGTGTAAAAAGGACGAGTGAAATATAATGCTTAAAAAATATTGGATAAAATGTCCGATTTGTAACGGAAAGACGAGAGTTCAAGTATTTCATAATACTGTATTAAAAGATTTTCCTCTTTTCTGCCCTAAATGCAAATTGACGCATATCATTGATGTAGAAAAATTAGAGATTGTAATCAAAAATACAGAAAAACAAACTTTTATTATTTAGAAGAAAGGATATAAAAATGAAACGTTTACCTAAATATACGCCTGCGGAAGTACGGAATGATCCATACGGATTTACTTACAAAGAAATGTCGGAAGTTATTGGCGAGAATGAAGCAAAAGCCTTATATGAAGAATTATATAAGCAATTACCACGCAAAAAAAATCTATCAATGTTGGTAAAAAATATTTGCAAAAGCAGTGATACTGAAAAGTATGTTTACGAACTGAAAGACAACAAATACATTGAAACGGTTTTTATCAAGCGGCGAGATGGTGGAACTGTTTGCGTGAGCACACAAGTCGGTTGTCCTGTTGGTTGTATTTTTTGTGAGTCCGGGCGAAATGGCTTTGTTCGTAATCTAACATCGTCAGAAATCGTACAACAGATTATATTGTTGCGTCGAAAAGTAAACCGTATCGTTTTTATGGGTATGGGAGAGCCTTTATTCAATTATGACAACTTGATAAAAGCAATCCATATTCTCCGAGATAGATATGGGCTCAACTTTCCAACCGACGGCATTACCATATCAACAGTTGGTCCGGTCGATCAATTAAAAAAATTGCGCGAGGAACATCTTAAAATTCAGTTGACAATATCTTTACACGCAGCAACACAATCTGCAAGAAATCGTATTATTCCTCACATGCGCATATATGCTATTGAAGATGTTGTTAAGCAAGCCTTATCCTATTCTGAAAGGCATAATCGCAAAATTGTCTTTGCGTATTTGCTTTTACCGGGTATAAATGACCGGCCCTCAGATGTAAGACAACTTGCAAAATGGTTTCGGGGCAAAAAAGTTATGATTAACGTGTTACAATACAACCCAACAAGCAATTCAAGAATTAAAGCACCACAGAAACGGGAAATAGTTGCATTCAAACATCAATTAGAGCAAGCAGGACTTGAAGTTACTATGAGAGTTTCTCATGGCAGAGAGATTAACGCGGCTTGTGGACAGTTAGCTAACACATATAATAAATTCAAAAAAAAATGATTAAAAGTGCCAGACGCATAGACGCAGAGCCGATAACGCATTAGGTCAAAAAACCTATGTGTTATCGGCTTTTTTATTTAATATTGCGCAAAAGCCGCTGTTCCCTATTATAGAATGGATTGCGGGTAGTGTATTAAAGTCGCCCTTTTTTAAGGATACGGCGGTATCGGGGAGGTATCGCCGTGTCCATTTTTATTTACTGTAACCCGCCTAATGCTTTGCGGTCAAAAAAAGCTATGCTCCGCAAGCGGGATATTCCGGCTATGAATGTGAACTGTCAATACATTTAGCTACTGCTTACATTTCCTTTGCGCCCGTCCGCGTCTTGCGGACGGGCGCATTTTGCTTTTTTCAACTTTTTTCTGAAAAGCGCACTCAAGAGCCATCTCCCGAACGGGTACGGAGCGAAAGGGGCAGAGAGGACAAGCCCTTAACTCCCGTCCTCTACTCCACGCGGGAAGGAGGTGAACTCTATGGAGCTATCTTCTTCCGACAAGGAAAGAATACAACATCAGTACGACGCATTAGCAAAGAAAACTTTGGTCGGCGAAGCGAAAAGCCACCGCCGCACTCTTGCGAAACGCGCAGCACGCGAAGTTACTTTTTCGGATTTGAGCGAAAGCGAACTCGCGCAGCTTTTCACAACGGACGAATACGAAAGCGATTATTTCCGTTTTCAAGTGTCCGGCTTTGATGTACTCGTCAAAAATGAACTGCTTGCCGAAGCCCTTAACGCTTTGCCCGAAAGGAAACGCGACATTATCCTTTTGTCCTACTTCTTGGATATGAGCGACGCGGAAATTGGCGAACTGCTGAATGTTGTACGCACGACGGTTTTCCGGCACAGGAAATCCGCGCTTGCGAAAATCAAACAGTATTTGGAGGGAAAAGCAGATGATGAATACCGTTAGGAAGTCTGAAAATCTGTTGCCGTTCCCTGTCATTTCCGCAGCGGCAAACGGCGACACAACCGCCATGTGCGCGATCTTGAAGCACTACGAGGGTTACATAGCGAAACTTTGTACCCGCACGCTGAAAGACGACGCGGGCAATACCTATTCCTATGTGGACGAGGAAATGCGTAACAGGCTGCAAGTGCGCCTTATTACCCGCACCCTTGCTTTTCATGTAGGATAATCTTTTAGCCCATGCGGGGAGCGTGTCCCCTTTCCACGCTTCCCGTTATGGGCTATTTGTCGTTCCGCAAAAGCATATCCGCTGTTGATGTGCTTTTGCAGGCCGACAAAGCCTATTGTTCTTTGACAAAGAAAGCGGCCTTTGGTGCGCAGCATAACAGGCAAACGGGTACATTCCGTCTGTACCGAGCCAGTCGGCGGGTACGCCATGACAGCTTTTCCCCATAGGGGAAAAGCCGAGCGAGAACTACCGCGCCGTAAAACAGGTTTAGCAGCTTGTGGGCGACGACATACAAGGCGGCACAATGATACTCCCGCGTTGAACACCCTCAAAGTATTGCGCGGCGCACCCATAAGCATGGGCCGGGGTGAAACTCCCGTGAGGTTGCAGCTAACAACCGCCCGTTTTTGCCTTTTGACGAATATAGTTTATCCATACAGGAAAAGGAGGTTTTTCTAATGGATAAAAAACAGACAATTACAACCGAACGCAAAATAGGGAAAATCACCTATCTTGTTCAAGCGTTGCCGAGTGAAAAGGCAACCGATACAATCCATAAAAAGATTGAGAAACTCATTGTAAAGGATTTGCAGAAAAAGCCCGGAAATCCGGGATTTTTAGCGTCCGAGTAGTGCATTAGGCGGCGGGATATGGTATAATGATAGCAACACATTATACCTGTTTATTCGGCTGTCGGAAAGGAGGACTAATGTTACAGTCGAATAAAATCACCGCCCTTTACTGCCGTTTAAGTCAAGAGGATATGCAAGCCGGAGAAAGCGGAAGCATACAGCACCAAAAAATGATACTTCAACGCTATGCGGACGAACACCATTTTTTGAACACAAAGTTTTTTGTGGACGACGGATTTTCCGGCGTGAGTTTTGAGCGCGAGGGGCTGCAAGCGATGTTGCAGGAAGTGGAAGCCGGACGAGTGGCGACGGTCATTACCAAAGACCTTTCCCGTCTTGGCAGAAACTATCTGAAAACGGGCGAACTCATAGAGATTGTATTTCCCGAAAACGGAGTACGCTATATCGCGATCAACGACGGAGTTGACACAGCGCGGGAGGATAACGAGTTTACCCCCTTGCGGAACTGGTTTAACGAGTTTTACGCCCGCGACACAAGCAAGAAAATCCGCGCAGTTAAACAGGCACAGGCGCAAAAAGGCGAGCGCGTCAACGGGGAATATCCATACGGCTATATCCCAGACCCGAACAACCGCCACCACCTTATACCCGACCCGGAAACCGCGCCGATTGTCAAACAGGTTTTCGCTATGTTTGTTAGCGGCGTGCGTATGTGCGAAATCCAAAAATGGCTTGCGGAAAACAAAGTCTTGACGATTGGAGCGTTGCGCTATCAGCGTACAGGACAGGCGCGGTATCAGCGGGCAATGATCGCCCCCTATACTTGGCCGGACAAAACGCTCTATGACATATTAGCAAGGCAGGAATATTTAGGGCATACCATAACCGCGAAAACTCACAAGGTATCCTACAAGTCGAAAAAGACCCGGAAGAACGAAGAAGAACAACGCTATTTCTTCCCAAACACCCATGAGCCGCTTGTTGACGAGGAAACCTTTGAACTTGCGCAAAAGCGGATTGCTACCCGCCACCGCCCGACAAAAGCAGCGGAGATTGATATTTTTTCCGGCTTGCTGTTTTGCGCTGGTTGCAGACATAAGATGTATTACCAACAGGGCGTAAATATCGAGCCGCGCAAGTTTTCCTATTCTTGCGGCGCATGGCGCAACAGGGCAAGGACAGGCAGCGAGTGTACCTCTCATTATATCCGCAAAAACGTACTTCTTGATTTAGTGCTGGAAGATATGCGGCGGGTTTTGCGGTATGTTAAGGAACACGAACAGGACTTTATCTGTAAAGCTACCGAGTACGGCGACATGGAAGCGAGAAAGGCATTAGCGCAGCAGCAAAAGGAACTTTTCAAAGCACAGGCGCGTATGACCGAACTTGACACGCTTTTCCGCAAGCTGTATGAGGACAACGCATTAGGCAGACTGACAGATGAACGGTTTGTGTTTCTAACTTCCGGCTATGAGGACGAAAAGAAATCCCTTGCCGCAAGGATAGACGAGTTACAACAGCAGATCGCAACCGTTACCGAGCGAAAAAGGGATATATCAAGGTTTATTCAGATTGTCGGGAAATACAGCGACATACAGGAATTGACCTATGAAAACGTCCATGAGTTTATCGACCGTATTTTGATACATGAATTAGACCGGGAAACCAACACCCGGAAAATCGAAATCCATTATAGCTTTGTCGGACAGGTTGATACCGAGCAGGAGCCGACGCAAGTTGTCAACCATGACCGCCGCAACATGGTAGATGTAAAAAGTATCGCTATCTAACCCCAGCAAATGTCAGCCCCGTTATTTTATCCGTTTCCTCAATTTTAGCCGTTAGCATTATGATTGGATAAGTGTATTTCTTTCGGATAAGCTGGCAAAGTGAAAAGCCGTTCATATCCGGGAGCATAATATCCAGAATGGCAAGATCAATGTCGCCGCTTTCAATACACGACATGGCATCCGTTGCGCAGTAAAATTTATAAACGACGTAATTTTCGTTTTTCAAGTAGACCTCCAACAGATCCGCTATATCTTGCTCGTCATCTATAATCAATATCTTTTCAGACATATTTTCAACTCCTTTGCTCATATTTCCAATTAAGTATAGCAAATACAACATCTAAATTCACAATGGATTGCCTGAGAAATTATTAAGATTTTCCTAACTTTCGAATTTAGGCAACTCAAAATGCTAACGTAATTTACATATCAGTTTTTTATGTGTCATACATATTCTCCAATATACTTCCATATAATGCACAGATTGACTTCACAATTGCATGCCATGAAATATCAGCAGCATAAGAATAATTTTTTTGATATGTTTTCCATAAGGTCTCCATAACCGGACTTGATTCAATTTCATCAAATATTTCTCTTATATCCTCAGCTTCTATCAGGTCTAATGTTCCCCTTTTTTTGGCTGTAGCCACAAGTGCAGTCCATAAAACTTGTTTTTGGAGTTGTTCTCCATACAACTTTTGTAAAATATAAATATCATAAAAATCTCTCATTCGTGTATTTGTAACGTTTCGACTAACAACAGTTTCCAATTTTTCAGCCAATACCGTTTCCAGATTATATGCCCATACCTCAATAGTGCGGTCTTCAAGCATAAGATTAAATTTGTACTTGATTTCTCTTGGTGTAATTACATCCCCTGTAGAAATATCAATCTTTAATGGTGTGATTACACCATCAAATTTCGTTTCCATGCTTACACGAACACCAGGATAATCTGCTTCTTCCATGATTTCCGATATCCGTTTGACCCGAAATGAAACACCATCGTCCAGTGGAATTGATATAATTTGGGATATAATCATTTCTACATCCTCCACACTAACATTAGTGCCTTTTATGGTAGCATCCAGATCCATAGTAGCTCTGGCATCCAGACCAACCATTGCCGCCACAAGCATTCCACCTTTTAATATAAACTGGTTTTTATACTCTGATAAAGAAATTCGTTCTAAAAAACGTTCCATCATATAATTCCGCATCAAAATCTGTGCATCTGCGGATTTTTTCTTTGACAGATTACGAATTAAATCCTTTAATTGTCTTGCCGTTGTTATCATCTAAAGTAACACCTCCAAATATGGTCTAAGTATGTTTTCAACATGAAACATAGCTGCGTATTTCATAAGCATCCGTAAGTTTTTATCCTTACGTTTTGCATATTGTTTCAATGCGTCTTGAAAGACCTGCATTTCAACATTTTTTCTGCTACGAAGCAGATCACAAATTGTTCTCTCCATGTCATAAACGGGAACGGAATGTCCGAATGATGTCTGCATAGCTATGATTCCTATTTCATGTAAATCCTTTTTTACTGTGTACACTTGAAAACCGTCTTCCTGCAAACGACTTGGATTATATCCAGTTCTTACTGTTATGGTGTATTTCAAAGGCTCTCTGTCCGTTAAATCATGAAAAAACAATGCAGTTTCATGAGAAAATACAGCTTGACCACAACGTAAATGCAAAAGGTACATTGCATCTGTCCACGTATCCGGCGATACATACACACCATGAGCAGCTTGTTCTAATCCTCGTTCCTTCACATATGCATAAAACACAGACTTACTAATT
This sequence comes from Blautia sp. ZXY-1-B12, assembly GCF_056339915.1. NCBI lineage: Bacteria > Bacillati > Bacillota > Clostridia > Lachnospirales > Lachnospiraceae > Blautia > Blautia sp. ZXY-1-B12. The sequence continues at coordinate 12,108 of NZ_JBWJVP010000259.1, forward strand.
CCATTATTTAGAACTTGAAATGTCTGAATTGTCCCTCCACATTCACGCAACAACAAATCTAATTTTTCAAACTGAGTCATATGCTTTCTCCTTTCGTGCTAATATGATAATATATATTAGCACGAAAGTAAAGACATATAGTACCAATAAAATATCGGTATTTTTGTTTTAATGATATCCCCTTGTTTCTCGCCATCCCTTTACATACCACCTGATTCCAACATATACCAGTTGCACGAATAATAAGAGAAATAGCAGATTGATTGGCAATGTTGTCTTTATCCACTTCCCAAAGTAGATAGCTGTTGCCATGCTTATAAGTATTACCATTATGGTAATCATATCCCAACAGCACTTCTTATATAACTCTGCAATCTTTATCTCTATAAATGCTACAAGTATTCCAGCACCCACCAAACATCCACCGCAGATCAGTATTCTTATCAGCCAATATACAATTCCGGCAACGACAGGATTGGATATTCCATTACTAATCTGTGCCATGTTCTTTCCTGTCAGTATAATCCACCCTGCAATGGTCTGTATAAAAGTGGCGATTGTATCAAAGAATACCACGCAATCAGAAATAAATATTTTTGACCGTATCATCTGAAAAAGAGTAGTTGATACGGAATACCATATCAACAGAAATATCAATGCTTCATACATGACTGTTTTTGCTTTATATCTGCCTGCCAGTTTTTCTCTCTGTGTATCATACCTTTCCTTCGCTTTCAGATAAGCTGTCTGGTTACAATTCCAGCACTTTTGATAGAATACCGGCTTTTCAACCGGTATCTCTACTTTTTTCTGATGGGAGAGTGCATAATCCCGTTCCTGTTCTGCCTGCCTTAGCTTATCTTGACATTCCTCTGTCATGATTTCGGCAGCGTGCGTTTTCTCTTTCTCGCTCTGCAATAATTCTTTTGTTTTCCTCAAGTCGTTCTTTAAGGCTTGAATGTTCCCTGCTTTGTTCTCGCTGTTTAACTTCTCGTTCAAGGTCAGCGATTCGTCGATCTGCATTTTCAATTTCTCGATAGTCCGGTCTTTCTGGTCGAGTTCTTCCTGCATCTGCTCTGTCAGCATTAGCAGTTCTTCCAGTTGATCGTCGCTCTTTGAGTTTTCGTATTCTGTCATCTATATCCCTCGCTTTCTCTATCTGCTGTTCAATGTCAGTAATTCGCTGTTCTGTTTCTGTAATAATCGGTTCTCGCTGTTTAATTTCTGTGCTAATTCCTGCCATTGCTGATTCTCGTCTGTAAGTCGCTGTATCTGGTCTGCCTTTTCTTCCAGAAGCATCAGCAGTTCTTCTGTATCCGGCAAGATTTGAAGCAGTTCTGATAATTCTTTCTCTAATTGCTGCAATCGTTCTTCCTGCTCCTGAAAGCACATCAGCTTCTCGTCCTTTTCCTGTATCTCCTGAAGCATCTCTGCCATGATATTCTGTTGTCCCTCTATCTGTGTAATCATTGCTTCCATCATGGGAATTACTTCTTTGCTTTCTTCTAATGTCATTCAAACACTCCCTCCACATTGACAATGCACCGGATACCTTACCAAAGGTTGCAATTACCTTTTGTAACAGTGCATTTTGTTTTTTAATCATCCGGTTTTCCTCAACCTTCCATGAACCTTTCCTTATCTGTCCGGTGAGATATTTTTCGTCAATCTTTCTTGCATCCGCACCCTCATGAATCATAGGGACTTTTAATTTGCCCTGTCTTTCATAAGAGCGGTGGTCAATCTGATTGTCTATGGATAAATGCCGGTTACACATCCCAGCCCATTCGCTTCGCCATAACTCACAATTCTTTGGATTGTTCCATCCGGTAGCGTCAGTCAGAACCCGTTTCCATTGTTTTCTGTTTCTTGCCCCGACTTTCTGTACTCCGTTTTCATCAAGTACCGGAATGCGGATTCCATGCCGGTCAGGATTTTTCTTATCCTGCCACCAGTCCGGGTGGGATTCATCAACCACGATATTTCCGTCAGTATCTCTGACAAAATCCCAGTCCTTGACTTCTTTGTTGCCCCATGAGTGATCTGGATTGAATGGTCGCATGGTTACAAGTAAATGCACATGTGGGTTCCCATCGTTCTTATCGTGTATGCTCCAATCGGCACACATTCCCTTGTCCACGAAAGTTTTTTGAATATATTCGGTTGTATAATCAATCTGTTCCTGTCTGCTCCATTCTTTCGGCAGGGAAAATTCAAATGAGCGTCCAAGCTGTGCATCTGCATTTTTTTCTATCTTTAAGACCTCATTCCATAGACGCTGTTTCTGAAATGTGATTTTAAACTTTTCCAGTGCGGCATCTTTATCATCCGCTCTTTTATAACGGATAGACTGTTGAAACCTTTTTATATTTTCTTCCGGTACATGCAGCCATTCAGGAGGTGCATTTTCGCACATCATCAGACTGGTGTAGACGACTTCCTTTTTGGAAGTATAGTAACTGATTCTGCCTGTTTCCTCATTCTTCATCACATCTCCATTAAGATATGCCGATGCGGATATGACAGATTTTCCTTTACTGCGCCCGACAATCTTTACTGTAAAGTGAAATATCGCCATGATACGATTCCCCCTTTCTGCCGTATCCGGCATTGATTTCCGACAGCATCTTCTTCTGGTTTTGCAGGAGTGAAGCTGTCGGAACGCCCTCTGCGCAAGAGTGCCCCCTGCGGCATGAGCAGGTCTGGCTGAAAGCCCCGCCGACGGAACGAGCCCGGCAAGCGTAAGCGCAGACCGGTTGCCACTTGTGGCAAACTTATAAGGACGACCTCTGGTTGTCCATAAGTGCGCCCTTCATTCAAAGGCAATGAAGGGAATGGAAAAACCACTCCCTCCGCCATTACACTTCCTCCATATCTGTAAGTGGCTCTTTCTGCATCGCCTTTGAGAAAAACTTTCCGTTTGTTTCCTGCCTTTTTAAGAAGCCTATCAACTTTGGTAAATCTTCCTCCTCAATCGGACAGCCAAGAACCGATTCCACTGCGCCACCAATCTGACAGAGCCTATGGGTTCGTTTTTTACTTTCCTCTGCTTTCTTTCGCTTTTCCAGTTCCTTCCGCTGTGCAATGAGCTTTTTTGTAGCTTCAATGCTTTCCTGTTCCTTTTTCTCTAATGCACGTATTCTTTCTTCATAAGTCTTTGTTGATTTCGCCATATCGTCTTCATCCTTTCTTTTTCCGATAAACAACAGTTCCCGGTTGCATATCAGGAGAAGCACATGGTATAATCCTCTTGCGTGTAGGTATATCATGGCTTCGGTCTGATAGAACCTTTGGCGGTTTCTTAGGAAGCCGCCTTTTTAAGTTGCCACATTTCTTGTGACAGCTTTTACATTTCCTTTATCCCTCAGATCACGCCCCTCGTTGGCTTCCATGAACTTTTCCAGAATGTCAGTTTTAATAAGGACTTTTCTTCCGACCTTTAATACCGGAAGCTTCTTCCATTCAACCAGCTTTCTCAAAGTGTTTCTGCCAATTCCTGTATAGTCGGCTGCTTCCTCGATGGATAATGCAATCTTTCTTTCCGTCATCTTGTCACCTCCTTATAAATTGCATTATGCAATTTTTGTTGTGCTGTTAGTATAGCGGTTTTATATTGTGTTGTCAAGCGTTATGAAATTTTAAAAATAATTATTATATTGCATATTGCAATTATGTGAGGTACATGCTATAATTCATACATACCGAAAAAGGAGGCAATCAGCATGAAAGATAAAGAACTACGCAAGCTGATAGGTAGCAGGGCAAAACAGCGTCGTCTGGAATTAAATCTGACACAGCCTTATGTTGCAGAGAAGATGGGAGTTACCGCTTCCACAATCCTGCGTTATGAGAATGGTTCGATTGACAATACCAAAAAGATGGTGCTGGAAGGTCTTTCGGAAGCACTTCATGTATCTATTGAATGGCTCAAGGGGGAAACCGATGAATACGAAACCGATATTACGGATAAGAAAGAATTACAGATTCGTGATGCAATGGGCGATATTCTCAAACAGTTACCTCTCGACCTTAGTAAAAAGGAAGATGCTTTTTCCAAAGATTTACTGCTGTTGATGTTAAAGCAATATAACCTGTTTCTTGAATCATTCCAGTTTGCCTGCAAGAATTACAAGGGCAACACGAATGAAGCGGATATTGCAAAGGCAATGGGATTTGAATCGAATGATGAATATAACGAGATTATGTTTCTCCGGGAGATCACCCATACCGTTAATGCCTTTAATGATATGGCAGATATTGTAAGGCTCTATTCCAAGAAACCGGAAATGGCAGAACAAAGGCTTGAAAATCTTTTATCAGAAGTTTTGTATGAGGATTCCGATTCGGTATAGAACGACAACCGGAGTTATGATACAATGAGCACGAGCAAGTCAGGCTGTTTACAGATTTGACGAGCGGCGAATTGGCTTATGGACTTGTCCATAAGATGCCTACACGCAAGAAGCATTTCATCAGTTCCGATTGTCTGATATCGAAAGGAGACACACGATTATGGCAAAAGGATCTGTAAGAAAAAAAGGAAAGAAATGGTACTACCGCTTCTATGTAGAAGATGCAAGCGGCAATCTGGTTCAGAAAGAATACGCTGGAACAGAAAGCAAAAGTGAAACGGAAAAACTGCTCCGTCAGGCAATGGACGATTACGAAAGCAAGAAATTCATTGCAAAGTCGGAAAATATTACAGTTGGAGAATTACTTGATATATGGGCAGAGGAAGAATTAAAGACCGGTACTCTCAGTAATGGGACAGTCCAGAATTACCTTGGTGCTATTACCAACATCAAGAAGCATCCAATTTCAGAGAGAAAGTTGAAAAATGTAACATCTGAGCATTTACAAGCCTTCTTCGATCTGCTTTCCTTTGGTGGCACTTATCCAGATGGTTCAGAAAGAAAAGGTTACAGCAAAGATTACATTCGTTCTTTCTCGGCAGTATTACAGCAGTCATTCCGGTTTGCAGTATCACCAAAGCAATATATCACTTTCAATCCGATGCAGTATATTAAGCTGAAATACCAGACGGATGAGGTTGACCTGTTTTCTGATGATGACATGGATGGCGATATACAGCCAATTCCACGAGAGGATTATGAAAGACTGATTGAATTTCTACAGGATTACAATCCACCGGCAATACTTCCAATCCAGATAGCTTATTATGCAGGACTTCGTATCGGTGAAGCCTGTGGTCTGGCATGGCAGGATGTAAATCTTGAAGAACAGTGCCTTACAATCAGACGCAGTATCCGCTATGATGGTTCAAGGCACAAGAATATCATCGGACCAACCAAACGAAAAAAGGTAAGGATTGTTGATTTTGGAGATACACTGGCAGAGATTCTTCGTAATGCCCAAAAGGAACAGCTTAAAAACCGAATGCAGTACGGAGAACTTTACCACAAAAACTACTACAGAGAAGTAAAAGACAAAAACAGAGTTTACTATGAGTTCTATCATTTGGACGGAACAGAGAATGTTCCAGAAGATTATAAGGAAATATCCTTTGTCTGCTTAAGACCGGATGGAAGTTTGGAACTGCCAAGCACGTTAGGAATTGTTTGCAGGAAGATTGCTCAGAAACTGGATGGATTTGAAGGATTTCATTTTCACCAGTTGCGACACACCTACACAAGCAACCTTCTGGCAAATGGAGCAGCTCCGAAAGATGTACAGGAACTGTTAGGACACTCAGATGTCAGTACCACAATGAATGTCTACGCCCATTCCACAAGAAAAGCCAAGCGGGAATCCGCAAAGTTACTTGATAAAGTGGCAGGCAACGACTAAATAAAACTTTCCCTTATTTCCCTTACGATTATCTCATAAGGGCAAAAATAAGGGAAAATACATATCATTTCACTAATGAATGGGCTGGAATGTCTGTAAAATAGGGAAAGTTAGAAATATATTTCGGCAAACTGGAATTTATAAGTTCAACTCAAACATCCTGTACTCTGTCTATCCAGTATCTTCGTAATACATTTCTTTGACTTCTACAAATCAAAAACCGCAGCTTATATAAAGGCGTTCTGCTGACTTACAAGCACCCAGAACATCAAGGCGTACAGCTTTTTATGCTCTGTTCTTGCAACGTTCTATATTTCTTATCTCCCTGGTATTTAACGTATCTTTTTCCTATAAGTCCGTATTGTACAATAACTGCTGTCCAATTTTCAAGATTCCTTCAGACTTTCTCTATATAGTGCATATTCAATACCCCAGCACAACCATATAATCCAGAATCGCATGAACCAGCACTGGAATCCAAATTGTGCCTGATTTTTCTTTCAGATACTGGAAAATACATCCAGTTAATATCAGTCCTAGCATTTGTGACGTAATAAATGAAAATACATAAACCAGTGTGATTTTTCCCCAGTTTGTATAGGAGAACAGATGCATGGCAGCAAACAAAATATTTGGTACAAGATAACGGATATAATTATTTTCATCTTTTAACAAATACACACATATACCCCTTACCAAAAGTTCCTCTTCCATTGCAATAAATACCGTATAATACAGCAAATTATACAATATTGTTATTTTATCTGCTTTTGTGATCAAACAGAAAACGGTTACTGCCCCAAGAATCGCTGTCAGGATAAGCACCGTTGTCTTCTGCTTTTTTCCTGATATTTTTAGGTACATTTCTGATATGAATTTTTTTCTTAATATCATGAAAAAAATTAAAATCACTATGATTGCAACCATAGAAACAACCAGACTCTGGCGAAAAATACCAAAAATATTATCAGATGCATTTCTGACTACAACGACTGTACCATTTTGTTTCCATGTATAAATAAAATAAGCGGCTACTAAAATATCTGCTGTACATATGAGAAATATAATAATAATTCTCGCTGGCAAAGCTAATGTTTTTTTATCTTTATCTGACATTTTTATTTCAAAGCCTCCCAGTCAATTCGTTCATTTCTGTAGAAAAATTCTCTTTCGGTATAAACCATTCTTTATAAAGGTTTTTAGCCTACTCCTACAAATTACGATTGAACAAAATCGCTGCGCGATGGCCTGCCAAGGCTGTGGCGCAGTTTTATTTTTATTAAAAAAGCAGTGGAATTACTTTTCATAATCCGTTATTGTTAAGTTACCACACGAAACAACTGAACTAAGAAAGCTCCACTGCCTATGATAAGAATAACATTTTCTAGTCTCTTCCGCAATCGGAATTATGACGCTAATGCACCTCCAAATAGGTAAATGTAATTATTAACACTACTTATTCTGGAGGTTTTATTATGTATAAAGATATTTTTGAATCCATCCGCAATGAAGCGGAGAAACGTAACCTGCGTGAAAGAACTATTCAATTGTATTGCTCTGATGTCAGCTACTTCCTTCGTTGGATTGAAAAAAATGTTTCTGATCTTACACACTTGAAGATGCGGAAAGTTTTCTTACTGCCAAACGTCTGGAAGGCAGGTCTCCTGAAACTCACAATCACTATCGGTCTGCAATCAAGTTCTTATATAAAAAGGTGCTGAAGACTGTCTGGGATGATGACACTGTTCCGGCTATGAAAAGAGAGCGCAATCTTCCTGCTATTCTGTCCCGCGATGAAATAAATGCAATCATTGACGCCACTCCGAATCTGAAACATAAAGCGATTATTGCAACTATGTATTCTTCCGGATTACGTGTATCGGAGGTCGTTCATCTCCATTATGATGACATTTCCCGTACCAACATGACAATTCATGTTCGTGAAACCAAAGGCAGAATTGACAGGTATACAATTCTGTCTCAAAAAAATTTAGACCTTCTCACAGAGTATTGGTACAAATGTGGTCGCCCTAAAGATATCCTTTTCCCAAGTTCCTGGTCCGGTGGATATCTTGATATAGCCAGTGTTAACCAGTTCTTTAAGAAAAGTGCTAAACTTGCCGGCATTAACCGTCATGTTTCCTCTCATGCGTGCCGTCATAGTTTTGCCAGCCACCTATTCGAAAGTGGCACAGATATAAAATATATCCAGTCACTTCTTGGGACATGTTGATCCTCGCTCTACAGATGTTTACCTTCATGTGAGCAACAAGACACTTCTTGGAATCCGCAGCCCGTTCGACAACCCGGAAGGTGGTGAATCATGAGTAAGAATTGTACGATTCAGGATGTTTTTCATCGTTTTTATCCATCTTTTGAATCCACACATGAGTATTTCTCCCGCTCAGCGAAAGGCCGCCTATCACATCATGAATTGCAAAACTGGTGCCTTTGGTGTGAATGTAAGCGTATGCGAGGACTGCGGCTGCATATCAGTCCACTATAACTCCTGCCGTGACAGGTGCTGTCCTATGTGTCAGGAGTTTCCAAAAGAAAAATGGGTAGATGCACGGCGGGAGGATATCTTAGATGCTCCTTATTTCCATGTGGTTTTTACAGTTCCAGAAGAACTCAATCCCATTATCTACAGCAACCAGAAATTCTTATACGCTGCTCTTTATCATGCGGCTTCAGATACTCTCAGTGAACTTGCTGCTGATAGTAAATATCTTGGGACTGATATCGGCTATATTTGTATCCTCCATACATGGGGAAGTACCATGAACTTTCATCCTCATATCCATGCAATTGTTCTTGGTGGAGGGCTGGATGTGAAAAATCATTGGAAAGACAACGGGAAAGATTTTTTCCTTCCGATTAAGGTGATTTCCAAAACGTTTCGTGGAAAATATATGGCTGAACTTAAGCAGCTCTGGGAAAATGACAGGCTTGAATTTCATGGATCGGCTGCACCTTACAAAAACTACTATACTTTCAAGGAATTGTTAAATATCTGCTATGCAAAGGAATGGATTCCTTATTGTAAGAAACCATTTGACGGTGCCGAATCTGTCATCAGGTACCTTGGAAAATACACTCATCGGATTGCTATCAGCAACTACCGTATCAAAGGCATGACAGAATCTACAGTTACATTTTCTGCTAAAGATTACAAAAATCAAGGACTTTGGAAAGAGATCACCCTATCCGGCGAGGAATTTATCCGTCGATTTTTAATGCATGTTCCTCCAAAGCGTTTTGTACGTATCAGGCACTATGGTCTTCTTTCATCCAGAAATAAGAAGAAAAAGATTACCATGTGCAGAAACATCCTTGGCTGCAAAAAATATATTTCTAAACTGAAAGATATGGATGCACCTGCCATTATCCACCTTCTTTATAATAAAGATATATGCAAGTGTTCTTCTTGTGGTGGTAAAATTATTCCTCTGCCTACAGAACAACATTTTATAAAACCAAAACCACATATGCTCTGTTAACGTATCGTAACTGTATATTTTTTTTAGCTTCCTTAAGGAGGCTTATTTCTGGTGTCATAATACAGGACTGAATTATAAATTCTATGTGTTTCTATGTGTACACGCTATCCTATTACAAATAGAGTGTCAGAATTAAAAGTCCATATAGAGCTGACGCGCTTTGTTCAACCAGAAAAAATCGAAATTGATGCAAACGAAAGGGCAGTTAATGAAAAGTCTCAATACTGCTTTTTCGTTTGCACCACCTTCGATTCTTTCCTTAACGATTGTTCTAATTATTTTTAGTTCCACCTTCTTGCCCCTCGGACAAGAAGTATCCCTCGCTTTCAGCTCAGTCAATTCCGATTGAGATTTCACCCGTTTTATAAGCTGTTTTTCTTTCCAGTCAATTGTGGAATCCACCTGGCATATAAATCACAGAGTGGCTGTGACTATTTTCCAGCCCATATTTTCGTGACATGCTCCCACCACTTAAATCTCTGATTTTGAAGTGGGGGCTCTTCTCGCTCAATGGCTCTACTGAGCCAAGTATCTACAAGCTATCCTCGCGTGCCCCGCGATTTTTTTCCCGGACACGGGCAGATTTCGTACTGATTGTCTCGTCCGGATACGGACAGTTTATGCTGCCAGCATCCTTCTTGCCTCTTCACGGATGTTGATTGCTGCATTTCGATCTCTGTCCATCTCATTTCCGCACGTACAGCGGTAAACTCTTTCGAATAATTTCAGCTCTTTTTTTATCTTTCCGCATTTACTGCATTTTTTGCTTGACGGGAAAAAGCGGTCTACCTTTACTAATTCTTTTCCCTTCCAGGCAAGCTTATAATCCAGCA
>NZ_JBWJVP010000260.1:0-30731 GCF_056339915.1 Blautia sp. ZXY-1-B12
ACATCAAAGTAAAATGGCTTTATAATAAAAATAAGGGCGAGTAGCGTAATGAGTCGGAAAACAACAGTTATGCTGCTTGTTTTTATAAAATGAATTTCAGGAGGAACTGCATATGCATGAGTATGAAATCTTTATTGAGGATATAAATCCGTGTGGAGGAGAACAATACAGTAAAAAAACTTTGATCGAGGCAGAAGCAGCCAGCCCGGAAGCCTATGTAAAAGAAAATGGAAGATTTCCGATTCTGGAATCCACACGCAATGAGAGTGGAGATGTTGTAATAGTAACAGGAGACAATCAGGGTTCTTTTGTACGTTATACTTTTACGGAATAAGAATGCCAGTCAGCAAGGAGTGGATTTTGTGAAATATGAAATTGGAGACTTTGTCAGCAAACCAGTTACAGGTATCTGTAAAATAGAAAATATTTTATATTTGAATCCGCAGGATGAAAAAAACGATAAGTTATATTATCTGATGAAACCAGTAGAAGATGAAAAGGAAAAAATATATGTTCCTGTTTCAAACTCAGATTCAAGACTGAGATTATGTCTGACAAAAGAAGAAGCCTGGAATCTGATCAAACGAATTCCGGATATCCCGACAGCATGGACAAACAATGAAAAAATGAGGGAACAAAATTATAAAGAAGCAGTAAGAGCAAATAACCCTGAGGCATTAGTTGCTATTATAAAAATGATTTATCAGCGGAAGCAGAAAAGACTTGCACAAGGGAAAAAGTGTACTGCTACAGATGCAAGGTATTTCCAGATAGCAGAAAATCTGTTATATATGGAACTGGGAGTTGCACTTGAAAAGCCAAAACAGGAAATCTGTAAAACGATTATTGATTACATCGATCAAAATAAAATAGATTGATGTGCATTGTAAAATGTAAATCGTAAAAATATTTTGTTTGACTTTTAAAAAAACAGGAAATATAATGATAACGAACGAGTAGCAGATGAGCGTAAATCCAGTTTCATGCTACTCGTTTTTCTTTTGTTAAATAGAATATTTGCTATGAAAAAAGTGTGTAGCCTGTCAGCGTAAGTCCAGCTTATGTGACAGGGTGCGCACTTTTTTTGTGCAGAAAAGAGAGGAGTTAAAGTAAAATGGCAGAAAGCAACAAAATGAAGGATATGCCGGTGAATAAGCTGATGATCCAGATGGGAATCCCTATGATCTTATCCATGGCATTGCAGGCGGTCTATAACATTGTAGACAGTGCGTTTGTAGGAAATATGAGAGTAGGCAGTGAAGCTGCATTAAATGCCCTCACTCTGGTATTTCCGGTTCAGATGCTTATGGTAGCGGCAGGAATCGGAACAGGTGTAGGAACCAATGCACTTCTTGCAAGGACACTTGGACAGGGAAACAGGGAAAAGGCTGCAAAGGTAGCAGGAAACAGTCTGTTCCTGGGTGTGATCATTTACGTGGTCTGCTTACTGTTTGGTATTTTTGGAGTGAAAGCATATATTTCATCACAGACAGTTGATGCAGAAGTACTTGAAATGGGAGTCAGTTATCTGCGGATATGCTGTGTGATTTCTTTTGGTATTATTTTCTTTTCTTTATTTGAAAAGCTATTACAGGCAACAGGTCGTTCTCTTTATTCTACAATCGGACAGGTGGTTGGTGCCGTTGTAAATATCATTCTCGATCCGATCATGATCTACGGTATTGGACCTTGCCCTGAAATGGGAGTGAAAGGTGCAGCTTACGCAACTGTAATTGGTCAGGTTGCTTCTGCTGTATTGCTGCTTATTTTTCATATGAAACTGAACAGGGAATTCGGGCATGGACCGAAATACATGAAACCGAATGCTGGTGTTATAAAAGAAATCTATGCAATCGGACTTCCGGCAATTATTGCGCAGGCTCTGATGTCTATTATGGTTTATGTGATGAATCTGATCCTGAAGTTCAATCCATCAGCACAGACAGCCTATGGATTGTTCTATAAAGTCCAGCAGTTTGTTCTCTTCCTTGCTTTTGGTCTGCGAGATGCGATCACTCCGATCATTGCATTTGCTTATGGAATGAGAAGTAAAAAGAGAATTCAGGATGCTATCAAATATGGACTTATTTATACTATTGCATTAATGATTCTGGGAATTGCAATTACGGAGATTTTCCCCGGAGCGTTTGCAATGCTGTTTAATGCAGGACAGTCAAGAGAATATTTTATTGCCACGATGAGAGTGATTTCAGTGAGTTTCTTGTTTGCCGGAATTAATGTTGCTTATCAGGGAATTTACCAGGCATTGGATGGTGGCCTGGAATCACTGGTGATTTCACTTTTGAGACAGCTGATTATTATCCTGCCATTGGCGGGAATCTTTTCTCTGTTTGTCAGAAATGGTCAGATGGGAGTTTCGTTGATCTGGTGGGCATTTCCAATTACTGAAATAATTTCATGTTTTGTGGGATATGTATTTTTAAAGAAAATCAGAAAAAATAGGGTTGATGTTTTAAACTAGGAGGAATCAGAGATGGCAAAAAGAATTATTACGATCAGCAGGGAATTTGGAAGCGGTGGACGTTTTATCGGAGAAGAAGTGGCAAAGAAACTCGGAATTGCCTATTATGATAAAAATATCATTGGTCAGATTGCAGAAAAGTCCGGCTTATCACCGGAATATATTCAGGAAAATGCGGAATTATCTCCGAAAAAAGGTTTGTTCGCATATGCATTTTCCGGTCGTGATATCACAGGAAAATCTGTGGAGGACATGGTGTATGAGGCACAGACAAATATTATTTTAGGATTGGCTGAGAAGGAGCCTTGTGTGATCATTGGAAGAAATGCAGACTATATACTGAAAGACCGGGATGATGTGCTGAATGTATTTATTCATGGGGACATGCCGGAAAAAATAAAGCGTATCACTGGTTTATACAATGTAGAAGAGAAGGAAGCTGTGAAAATGATGGCAGACACAGATAAAAGGCGAAGAACAAATTATAACTTTTACACAGATCAGAACTGGGGAAAAGCCAGCAATTACACACTGTGCCTGAACAGCTCACAGCTTGGATATGACAGATGTGAGATGATAATTATGGAATGCGTGAAATAAAAACAGATTATGTTTTTTATTCAAATTGACTGAGTGGAAGATCCCTTTTTCCATGTAGTGTATCTGTAAAATAAAAGAGGCAGATATAATGAAAAGGAATAAACCAGCTTGTATCATTCAGGTAAGAGTTAAGTGATGGAAGCATTTCAGATAATAATAGTTACTTTGCGCATTTTGTGTTATAATTGAGATTAACAGGAAATGATAAATATCTGCAAAATGAATGTTTATCAGGAACTTACCGGAGGACATTTTAGTTAAGACGTAATAGATTTCGGACTTTGTAAAATGCAAAAGGGAGATCAATGATATGAGAAAAAAAACAGTTCAAACAAGCAGTACCAAAGGTAATGCAAAGAGTAATACAAAGAGCAATGCAAGAAACAGCGTAAAAAGCAGTGTAAAAAGCAGTGCAAAAAACAGCCCTCAAAAAGCTGTTAAGACTGTTGCTCCAACAGTAGAGAATGTTTCTGTTAAGCAAGCCGTAATTATTCAGGAGCCATCTGTTGAACAGAATGAACAGAACATTCCAACGAGACAGCCTGATCTGGGACCGCGAAGAAGTGTAGCCTTCATTGGATCAGAATGTTATCCATTTGTTAAGACCGGCGGATTGGGAGATGTAATGTCTGCCCTGCCAAAGAGTCTGGCAAAATTAAACATTGATGTTAAGGTCATTATTCCAAGATACAAATGTATTCCTCAGAAATTTCAGGAAAAGATGGAATACAGGGGTTCCTTTGATATGAATCTCTGCTCTGATGGAAAGCAGTATTATGTGGGAATTATGGAATATCAGGAGGATGGGGTTGTCTATGATTTTATAGATAATGATGAGTTCTTCTCCTGGGGAAATCCATATACGAATCTCATAGATGACATTCCGAAATTCTGTTATTTTGCAAAAGCTGCCCTTGCTGCCCTTAATTATCTGAACTGGACTCCTGATGTAGTACATTGTCATGACTGGCAGGCAGCTTTAGTACCACTTTATCTGAGAACCTGTTTTCAGGATACAGATGTAGGACGTGCAATTTCAGTACTCACAATACATAATCTGAAGTTCCAGGGTATTTATGACAGAAAAAAGATTCAATACTGGTCAGGACTTCCTGATTATGTATTTAATAAGGACTGCATGATCCAGAACTGGCTGGATGCCAATATGTTAAAGGGTGGCATCGCTTACAGCAATAAAGTTACAACTGTAAGTAACACCTATGCCTGGGAGATTCAGACAGAGGAATATGGAGAGGGACTTGCAGAGCATTTAAGATATCACAACAATAAGATTTTGGGAATTGTGAATGGTATTGATACGGATATCTGGAATCCTGCAACTGATAAGTTGTTAGCTGCTGATTATGATGAGAAGTCAGCGATAAAGAATAAAAAGATTAATAAAAAAGCTCTTCAGGAATCTCTGGGGCTGGATGTAGATGAGCATAAGATGGTAATCGGACTTATTTCACGTCTCACCAATCAGAAAGGTCTTGATCTTGTAAATGACGTAATCCCGGGAATTATGGATGAACATACGCAGGTGGTTGTTCTTGGTACTGGTGATTCTCAGTATGAAAATACATTCCGTTATTATGAAAACAAATATAAAGGCAATTTCTGTGCATATATTGCTTACAATGAAAATGTGGCTCACAATATTTATGCAGGATGTGATGCACTTCTGGTTCCATCAAGATTTGAACCATGTGGACTTACACAGCTTATAGCCATGAGATATGGTGCAGTTCCGATTGTAAGAGAGACCGGAGGACTCAAAGATACGGTTCAGCCTTATAATATGTTTGAAAATACAGGAAACGGTTTTACATTTGACAGATATGAAAGCGGGCTGCTTTACGATGCGATCAACAGAGCAAAGACGCTCTATTTCGAGAATAGAAAATCCTGGGATGATATGGTGATCCGTGATATGAATAAAGATGTTTCCTGGGAAAAGAGTGCAAAACAGTACAAAGATATGTATGTAGGATTAACACCAAGAGATTAGAACGTGTTTGAAAAATGCTTTACGCAAGATTTCACATTCTGATGGGCTGGATTAAGATGCATTATTTTAGAGAATTGCTATAATAATGATGTATCCTTAAAGGATGCAGGTAAAACATTAGCTGGTATCAGATTGATATCAGCTTGTTTTATAATAGTGCAGAAAGAGAATAAGGGGAGGAATTGAAGCATGGCAATACCAAAGATTAATGAAGAAGATATCACAGCAGCGATAAAATATATTGAAGAGAATGGTGTACCTGAAAAAAATAAAAGCTCCCGGTACGTTCTTGTAACGGAAGAAGGGAAGCAATATCCACCCAAATATGTTATTGCAGTAGCAAATCATCTTGCAAATGGAGTTAATATTATAACAGATGGATTTAATGCGGTAGAAGCAAAGAATTATTTTGAGACAAGAGGTTATAACATTGAATCTAAGCAGGAAAAATATGAACTGACAATTACTGCGAAAGAAGTATCATCTACAGATGAAAGATTTACAATGAATAATTTGTCTTTTGGTGATAATTACAGACCAATTGATACATATTTTGTAAATGCATCCGGAGAAACAAAACGAAGAAAATATAACAAGGGTGAACGGAGAAATACGAATCAAACCTTGCCCCGACTGACATTTCAAATATTTGAAAGTCAGATAAATAATCTTTCAGATCTAGACAAAGCAAGTTTCCCTGTCTGTAAATACACACCTGAAGCAGAGACAATATGTGGCATATTTAAAACAGTAGAAGAGTTTCTGAAATATAAGAATTCAATGGAGCATTTGACATACAGAAGAGAAAATGGTCCACAGTATGTAATTTATGCCTGGAATTTATTTTCAACATTGTTGTTTGTGCAGGAATGCTTAAGGAGATTTGGAAGAGAAGGCGATAAATTTATTCTTGTATATCGTGACAAAACAGAACAGGAAAGAAACCAGGCTGTAACAGATGCCAGTGTTGTGGCGGAAGAGCAGAAAACTGCGAAAGGCTGTAAAAATCCATATTCAAAAATATTGCTGGAATCTAAAAATATTATTTTCAGAGGTGCACCGGGAACTGGAAAATCATATCTGGCAAAGGAAATTGCTGCGGATATTATCAGTGATGGGTACACTGACAAATATACAGATCTTTCAGATGAGCAGAAGAAGCAGGTCGAATTTGTTCAGTTCCACCCAAGTTATGATTATTCAGATTTTGTAGAGGGACTTCGTCCAAGAATGAATGAGGATGGCTCTATGGGATTTGAGTTACAGGATGGAATATTTAAGAAGTTTGTAGATAGAGCAAGGAAGAATTTTGAGGATTCAAAAAAATCAAAAGAATTAGTAGAACAGGAAATTTCCGCTAAGACTGCAATGACTGATTTTTTTGGAAGTATTGATTTGGGTGAAGAAACATTTACTACGATTAAGGGAAATAAATTTACAATTGTGAATGTGGATGACAGACATATTGATATATCAATTCCCGGAAATGCTACTATTGACAAGCTTAGTCTTAATATAGAAGAATTACAGAAGATGCTTGAATCAGATGTTACATTTGAAAAAATCAGTGATATTACAAATTTCTTTGGAAAGCAGTTTGCCACACAGGGATATTCTTATGATTTCGCAATTTATAAGGCTATTAAAGCGCGAAAGACTGAAAAGCAGAAATTGGTGGCAGTTCCGGAAACACAGAAAAAATATATTTTTATCATTGATGAGATTAATCGCGGAGAGATTTCAAAAATATTAGGCGAACTATTTTTCTCAATAGATCCCGGATACAGGGGAAAATCAGGAGAGGTAGCCACCCAGTATTCTAATATGCATACGGATCCAAATGAGAAATTTTATATACCGGAGAATGTCTATATCATTGGAACCATGAATGATATTGACAGGTCTGTTGACAGCTTTGATTTTGCCATGCGTAGAAGGTTTCGATTTGTTGAGGTTCGTGCAGAAGACACGCAGGATATGTTAGAATCATTAGAGGATGAAGAGCTTAAAACAGAAGCTATTGCAAGAATGGATAAGCTTAATGCAGAAATCATCCGTGTGGCGGATTTGAATGAAAATTATCAGATAGGTGCCTCGTATTTCTTAAAGCTTAAAGTATTGGGATTTGATGATCTGTGGACAGATTATTTGCAACCCTTATTGCAGGATTATGTACGTGGACTCAATGATGAAGAAGAATGTATGAGACGATTTGCAAAAGCATATGGTTATACAGCATCTGGCGAAGGTGATTCTGATGAAGCAGCTATTAATTAAAGATAATCAATACAAATCAAAGAGTTATTTTAGCGAGATAAAAGATGTAGTAGATTGTATTGCTGATAAAACCTTAGCTGAGTTGGAAAAAGAAGGGGTATTTGTATTTCCATCTTCAGTCAGAGAATCAGAAGATTTAACAAATGATCAGATGATATTACAAAGTTATAATGATATGTATGTTTCTGGAAATGTAATGGGATTTTTAGGAGTAGAAAATCAGAGACTTGTCATTGAATCGCGGTTCAGTCGAGGTGAAAGAGATTATTTCTTTCAGTATTTGCTTGAAAAAATTCTTGAATTTCCTAATTTTATAAATCTTGAGACAAGTGCTAATCAGGATGAAAGGTTATTTAGCCTGCTTCTTTTTCTGTTTCCAAGGTATTTACGGAATGCAATGAGAAAAGGACTATTTAAGACTTATATCTGCAAGAAGTATAACGATGGAAATGTCAGAGGATCCATTGATGTTGCAAGACATATTAAGAATAATACCCCATTTATTGGAAATATCGCATATTCCAAGAGAGAGTATTCGTATGACAATTACCTGATTGAATTGGTGCGTCACACAATTGAATATATTAAAGGGAAGAATTGTGGAAGAATGCTTCTTGATACTATAAAAGATGAAGTGAATCAGATCATTCAGGCAACACCGGAGTATAGAGCGAAAGACAGAAGAAAAATCATTGATAACAATATAAAAAATGTGGTTAGACATGCATATTATCATGAGTATCGCTTGCTTCAGCAACTGTGTATTTTGATTCTCAGAAATGAGCAGCATCAGTATGGAACAGGGACACGAAATGTATATGGAATTTTATTTGATGGTGCATGGTTATGGGAAGAGTATGTTAATACATTGATTGGGGATGCGTTTTATCATCCTAAGAATAAGACTGGAGATGGGACTCAACATCTTTTTGCCGGAAATCATGGTACGATTTATCCTGATTTCATAGGGAAAGACAGAGAGAACCGTATTATTGCGGATGCAAAGTATAAACCATTGAACAATATAAGTGGTAAGGATTATTTGCAGGTTCTGGCATACATGTTCCGATTCGATGCCAAACAGGGATTTTATCTTTATCCAGAAGCCAAGGGTGCAGATAGTCAGCACTTTAGGTTGAATAGAGGCGTGACTTATGAAGGTAAGATTTATCCAAGAGAGGATATTAAGGTAACAAAATGTGGACTTAATATTCCGCAAGAAGCAGATAATTATAAAGATTTTATAATTTATATGCAGCAAGAAGAACAGTCTTTTAAGGAGAAGATTTTTCAGTAAAAAGGTGTGTGTTATGGGAAATGAGTCAGGGGCATGATCATACATGACATGGAAAGGAAGGTGCCGATAATAATATCGGCGTCTGTTTTTGTTCTTAAAACTGTCGCCGGGACAGCGACCATATAAAGACATCTGTTGCTTATAATCATATTGTAACAAAGAAAGAGAGTTACCGGAGTGATTCGGGGATTGGAGGCATATATGTACGGAGCAATTTTGGGAGATATTATAGGAAGTCCATTTGAGTTTGACAGAGGAGATAAAACAAAGGAATTTGATTTGTTTAGCAAAGGCTGTAGATTTACCGATGATTCTGTTATGACAATAGCAATAGGAGAAGCATTGTTGGCAGTTGGAACGGAAGCTACAGGAAAGGAAATCGAAGTGGCGGTAGCAGCTAACATGCAGGATTGGGGAAGAAGGTATCCACATGCTGGTTATGGTGGAAGATTCAGGTGCTGGCTTAGTGAAAGAAATCCTAAGCCATACGGAAGTTATGGTAATGGTTCCGCCATGAGAGTATCAGCAGCAGGATGGCTTTATAATTCCATTGAAAAAACCAGAGAGGTGGCAAGAGCGACTGCGAATGTGACACATAATCATCCAGAAGGAATTAAGGGTGCAGAAGCAACAGCCAGTGCAATATACATGGCCAGAAATGGTTCTTCAAAAGAAGAAATTAAAGAGTATATTGAAAAAGAATTTCGTTATGATCTGGATAGAAGTTTAGATAAAATCAGGCTGGGGTATCATATGGATGAGACATGTCAGAAAACTGTGCCGGAAGCAATCATTGCCTTTCTGGAAGCCAGAGATTTTGAGGATGCCATACGGAATGCTGTATCGCTTGGCGGAGATACTGACACATTAGGAGCAATTACCGGAAGTATAGCAGAAGCATTTTATGGAATTCCAGCGGTGTTGATTGCAGAGTGTAGAAGGCGGCTTGACGAGGGCTTGATGACAGATGTTCTTGATGAGTTTGACCGTGTTCTTGGCAGGAATGGAAATGCTGATTCAGATGACAAAAAAGATGATTGAGTTTTTGATCAGCGGATACGAATATTATGAGAATGAAAGGAAGAGCAGGCATAATGAAAAAATCTGGTTGATAAACCAGGTAAAAGTGATATACTGAATACAGAAGAAAAGAAACCGTGTGGAATTACAGTTTTGTTTTCACACGGTTTTTTAGAAAATCGAGGTTAGACAAGACTAACATGTATGATGTTAATTTACTAGACAATGTAAAAAAGGACGGATTTCTATGAAATATTGATTTATGGTGCAGATGTGATTGGAGGAAAACAACATGAAAAACGAAGAATACAAAAAACTGTCAATTGCTGAATTTACAAAAGTAGCAGGAAGATATGAAAGTAACCATGCTGGTATTTACGAAATGTGTAAGAAAGATTATCCGGATATTCTGGAAGAATTAGAGAAGGAGCCATTTAGAGATTTATTGGATGCCGGCTGCGGACCTGCTCCGATGATTTCTTTATTATCAAAAAAATATCCAGACCGACATTATACAGGTCTGGATTTGACTCCGGCCATGATTGAACAGGCAAAAAAGAAAAACATTTCAAATGCAACGTTTGTTGTAGGAGACTGTGAGAACTTTCCTTTTGAAAATGATTCATTTGATGCAATTATTTGTTCTATGAGTTTTCATCATTATCCGGATCCACAGGCATTTTTTGACAGTGTAAAAAGATGTCTTCGTCCAAATGGAAGATTGATCCTGCGGGATGTGACCAGTGACAATAAAGTATTGGTATGGCTGATGAATACATTGGAAATGCCTCTGGCAAATATATGCGGACATGGAGATGTTCGGGTTCCAACAAGAGATGTGGTCATGAAATGCTGCAGAAAAGTAGGATTAAAAGTAGAAAAATTTGAAATCCGCAAAGGTATGAGGATGCATTGTGTTGTCAGAAAAGTCTGAAGGAGACTAGCTATGAAATTTTATGAAAGTGGAGACAATCGTAAACCTGTGATATTTTTATTTCCCGGTACCTGTTGCCAGTATAGTAGCTTTGATCATGTACTGGATGGGTTACATTCTTATTTTTATACGGTAGCAGTTTCTTATGATGGATTTGATTCAAACGAGAAAACAGAATTTTATTCGATGGAAGATGAATGTGAAAAAATTGAGCAGGAAATCAGAACAAAGTATGGTGGGAGAATTAAAGCAGCGTATGGATGTTCCCTTGGAGGAAGTTTTGTATCCCTTCTGATTCAGCGGAAAAGAATCCATATAGATTATGGCATCATTGGGAGCAGTGATATGGATGAAGCAGGTAATCTTGTGGCAAAAATTCAGGCATCTATGGTAGTGCCTTTCATGTATAAAATGATACATACAGGTGCTCTTCCGAAATTTATGCAGAAAAAGCTTAACAAGACAGACGGGGCTAAGAAAGAATTATATAATGGATTTTTAAATATGTTTGGAATCGGTAAAGGAGGAAGTCCGTGGATTACAAAACAGAGTATTTATAATCAGTTCTATTCGGATCTGGTTACAAAAGTCCAGCATGGAATTGATGTGCCGGGAACAACAATCCACGTGTTTTACGCAACAAAAATGGGAAAAAAATACGAAAAGAGATATTGTACTTATTTCAAAAATCCGGATATCCGAAGACATAACATGCAGCATGAAGAACTGTTTTGCTGCCATAGTGCAGAATGGGTGAAAGAAGTAAAAAAAGCAGTGGAAGGCGACAGACAATGAAAGAAAAAGTGAATGTGACAGGTGTGCCGGAAACGATGGTACAGACCTTGTATGCAAGAGCAAAAGAAACAAGAAAGAAAAATGCTAAAATAAATGACGAAATTGCAGTAGAACTTGTGAAAAAGCTTGATTATGACTTTTCCAAAGCAGATAAAGATAACGCTATGACTTATGGTGTGATTGCGAGAACAATTGTATTAGACCGGATGGTCAGAAAATATTTGGAGAAGCATGAAAATACAGTTGTCGTAAATATTGCATGCGGACTGGATACCAGATGCTACCGGATGAAGGGAAAATATCTGCGCTGGTATAATGTAGACCTTCCGGAAACAATGAAAATAAGGAGCCAGTTCCTTACCGAAACTGATCCGGTGTATCAGATTGCAAAGTCTGCAATGGATGATTCCTACATAGATGATATCGATTATCACGGTAAGAATATTCTGGTAATAATCGAAGGACTTACAATGTATTTGTATGAGAAAGATATCAGGAAGATGTTTTCTATTATTGATAAATCATTTCAGAAAGTTACAGTAATGGTCGAAACCATGTCACCCTTTGTTGTAAAGCATATGAAAGAGAAATCCATAGAGGGAAGCAATGCAAAATTCACATGGGGAGTTAAGAACAGAAAGGAGCTGCAAAGAATCATACCGGCATTTTCTGTTCGGCAGGAAGTCAGTCTTGTTGAAGGAATGAAAGAGCTTATGCCTGTTTATTATGTAATAGGTAAGATTCCGGCTGTTCGGAATATCTCAAATAAAATAATAGTTTTGGAGAAACATAGCTGATATTAAGGGAGGAGATGATACAGATGAAGAAAAGGCATTTTGATGTGGAATCAGATGGATTTTATGGTGCATACTGGAAATGTAAAACAGGCTCAGACTGTGCAATGATTGCGATGATCGGGGATGATCCGGAGGATTATCTGGCGCGTACATCCGTGAAATGGTTACATAAACTCGGTGTGAACGTGATGACGATGTCGCCGGCAAAAAAGGATTATGGACATCATAATTATCCGCTGGAACGTATAGAGAAAGCAATCAGTTGGTTAAAAATACATGGTAATCAGAAGATAGGAATTGTCGGGGCATCTACTACAGGAACACTTGCATTGACTGCCGCTTCTTATTTTAAGGATATCACATTGACGATAGGTCTGACACCGAGTGACTTTATCTGGCAGGGATTTATGCAGGGTAAAAGAGATGGTTGTAAGGAATGGCCAATGGAGGGAGAATCTCTTTTTTCGTATAAAGAAGAACCACTTCCATACATGCCGTTTTGTTACAAACATCCGGATTACTGGCATGTGATTGAGAAAGAAACAAAACGGACCGGTGATATGATCAATTCAAGAAAACTATTTGATGATTCTGAAAAGGCTCACCCAATCACAGAAGACGAGATGATCAAGATTGAAAAAATCCATGGAACAGTATTGTTAATTGGTGCTGAAGATGATGTGTTGTGGGATACTGCAAAATATATCCGCCGTATGAAGCAGCGTATGAAAGAACATTCACACACATGCAGATTGGATTATGTCATTTATGAGCATGGAACCCATTTCGTTTTTCCGGAGAGCATGCTAAAGACAATGCTCCCGGTTGGATCCGGACTCTTTGTGAAACTGGCATTTCAGGCAGCAAGAAAACATCCGAAAGAATGTCGCAGAGCACGTCTGGATATTGACTGGCGGGTAAGAAATGCTGTTGCAAAATGGAAGAGAGTAGATAGATAAAAAATAGACAGAAGGTGGAAGTGTGGTATTTAAAACAACAGGAAATAAATCAAATTCAGTCATTCTGTTTTTCCATGCAATGGGAGTAACTGGGGAAAGCAGTATGCCGGTTGCAGAGAAAATGGCAGAAAAATATTATTGCATTATGCCAACATCGACTGTGTATTGCTCCGGACAGAGGTATCAAAGCAAAAGAGATGAGATACAACAGATTGTACGATTTTTGGGGAACCATGGAATCAAAGAAATAGAACTTATAGTTGCATCTTCGATTGGAGCAGATCTCGCCATGGCATTCCTGACAGAGATAAAAATACCGGTAAAGCATGTTTTTTTTGATGGCGGGCAGTTTGCACAGATTGGAAAGGCAACACGCAGAATCATGGTTCCGTTCTTATATATAGCAATGAAAAGTTTATATTGGTCAAAAGGAAAAACACTAAAGAGAATCATGTGGTGTGACGATGATAAAATTAAACCTTACTTTATAGAGGCAGGAAAGAACTTGACGTATGGAAATCTGAGGAGACAGCTGACAGACAGTTTGGAAGATAAGCCATTTTCAGAACTGTCAGAAGAATTGCAGAAACATACATTCTGGGAATTTGGAAGTATAGAAGAACATTTTAAATACAGAAATGCAGTGATGCAGACTTATATATACGGTAACTTTCCGGTTTTTGAGGGATTCAACCATATGCAGTATCAAATTCAAAATCCGGAGGGATTTTCCAGAATGCTCGAAACAATTATTGAGACTGACCGATTACCGGAATTGGCATTTGCGATGTGGTATAGAGGAAAATAGTTATGAAAAATGCTTATGAGCTTGCTGAAAATATATTGAAGTCCAAACCTGATAAGAATATAGAATTAAAATCATCAGATTCTTTTGCCAGTATTGAGTTATATGGTACATCAGCTTGCAAAAAGGTACAGGATACGGAATTCTGTGAATGTTTTCATTTGGAAAATGAGAGCGGTACAGGAATGATTACATTGTATCATGTGTTTCCAGGAATTGATCTGGTTTATAATGATATGCATATGGAGTATTGCAACAAGGAGCAAAAGCCGGCTTCCAGTGTGATGGAAATAAACTATTGCATGGAAGGCCGTTGCGAATGCGTGTTTGAACAAAATGAATATGGTTATATAGCGGCAGGAGACTTGTCATTTTGTTCTTTGAAAAAAACTGGGCATGTGTCAGAGTTTCCAACATCGCGTTATCATGGAATTACCATTACGCTTGACTTTTCCATGATTACAGACGAAATGAAAAGGATACTGCAATTATTGTCTGTAAATCTGGAAAAGATTAGTAACATTTCAAAAACACATAGTTTTACTATTATACGGGCAAATAAGTCAATAGAACATATCTTTTTGGAATTGTATAAAGTTCCTGAAGAAATCAGATATGGTTATATTCGTGTGAAAATTCTGGAACTATTATTAGTATTAACTGGATTTGATTTAAAGAAAAATAATTCTGAGCATGTATATTTTTCGGATGTACAGATTGATGCAATAAAGCAGGTTCATGCGTTTCTAAAGGGACACTATAGGGGGCATTATACGATTGAAGAATTGTCAGTGCGTTTTAAAATGTCACCAACTGTTTTGAAAAAATGCTTTAAGGGTGTATACGGAAATTCTGTGTACGCTTATATGAAAAAGTACAGGCTGCAGATGGCGGAACGCCTTTTAAAAGAAAATAAACTTACGATCGGGGAGATAGCATTACAAATTGGCTATCAGAATCCGAACAAATTTACATCTGCATTTCGTACAGAATACGGTATGACACCAACGGAATACCGTAAGAAAAAGACACAGGAAAGTCTGAATGGATAGAAAAAGAGTCTGTTTAGTAATTGAGATTCTATATGGAAATCTATAAAATATGCGTTGTAGTTAGAAGAATCTAACTGCAACGATTTTTAATTTAAGGAGGCATCTCATGAAGCAGAAAAAACTTTTAACATTATTTTTAACAGTTGCAACGTCATTTTCAATGTTAGTTGCTTGTAGTAACGCTACATTTGCAGAAAGTACAGGTACGGCAACTGTTACAGAAAGTACAAATACGACGGACAAGAAACAGAAAGCAGATGAAAATCAGGATGCTGCAAAACAACTTTTGGTTGATTTGACGGGTTCATATCAGGAACTATGGCCGGTAATTCTTGATGAAAAATATCAGCAGATCTGGATTGATGATTGTACAGAGTTGGTTGGTGAGGAAAATGCGGAGGCAGCATATGATAAGTTAGCATCCATGGTTTCAGGAACAATTTATGGAGAAGAAGCAGTAGAAGCATACAAAGATGGCGATGGTGTTTATGACTGCTCTTTTAAAGAAGGTGTAAATAAGCTGGAATTTAATGGTTCTGATTCAGTGATCAAGGGATATGATTCAGAAGGAAAAGAAATCTTTTCCCATACATATCATTATGTTGGAATAGAAGAAGTACGTGGGTTATACGAATTTAAAAGTGACGATGCAGACTCAGGCGAATTTACTTATTTCTGCATAGCACCAGATACAAATGATACAACCTATCATATTGAATTGCGCTACGGCAGCGATTTGGAGGCACTTGGAAAATATGATGAAGGAGACTATGCATACTGGCTTGGCTCAGGTATTTCAACAGACTATGATCAGACAATGGTTGAGAACTGTATAGAACTTTTCTGCAAAGAAAATCTGTCTGAATAGAACAGACTTGTAAAACTGCAGAAAGCATCTGCGGAGTGGAAACTGAATACACGAGGAAAATAAAAAATTGAAACACCAAGACTTGACAAATTCCTGTAATGAGTTAAAATATAACAGTGTTATATAGCACTGTTATATTTTGAAAAGAAGTTTAGAGGATACGAAAAGAATGTCGACGAAAGCAGAAGATACACAGAAAAACATATTAGATACAGCCAGAAAACATTTTCTGAAAGATGGTTTGACAGGAGCATCTTTAAGAAATATTGTAAAAGATGCAGGGCTTACTACTGGAGCATTTTACAAATATTATCCGACGAAAGAGGCACTTTTTGATGCACTGACGGATCCTTATATGGAACATATTTATCAGATTTATGACCAGATCGTTGAGGAGTTTGAAAAGCTTTCTGCCAGTGATCAGACAAGGAATATGTCGGATACATCCAGTGATGGGATGGAGCAGATGGTTGATTATATCTATGATCATTATGATAATTTCAGATTATTGTTGAAATGCGGAGACAGTGGAAAATTTGAATTATTCATACACAATATGGTGGAGCGGGAAATGAAGTCCAGCCTGAAATATATGGAAAAAATGAAGGAAGCCGGTGTAAAAATACCGGTTGTAGAGGAAAGCCTTATGCATATGATCTATACGGGATTTTTTTCATCAGTATTTCAGATCATTGAGCATGATATAGACAGGGAGACTGCAAAGAAAAATGTACATCAACTGAAAGAATTTAATACAGGTGGCTGGGAACGATTGTGGAATATTGAATTTCCAGTATAATTGATGCAGGAATTCTGAATAGGTTATGTGTGTTGCAGGTTCTGGATTTCTGAATAAAGTTCAGACAGGATAATAATATCAGGTGGTTGATGCCAGTAAACCACCTATTTTATTATATGTTGGTTAGTACGAACTAACAGAAGGTAAAACAATAAAACGAAACAATAAAACGAACGTAAGGAGTGAACAGATGTGAAAGAAAAAAAGAAGTCGGCAGTCAGCTGGATCCTGACGTGGGCCGGACAAAAAAGAATTGCCTATGTGTGGAGTGTGTTACTTGCAATAGGAAATGTGATTTTTAAGATTTTGCCGTATTTTATTATTGCAGATGTAGTAAAGCTGTTTTTAAATGGTGAAAAGGAGTTTGAAATATATCTTGCAAAAGCGGTTCTGATTGCATTGTCGTTTATCATTGCAGAACTGCTTCATTCACTTTCGACAGCATTGTCACATAGAGCAACGTTTGCAGTACTTGCAAATATAAGAAAAGCCTGCTGTGACAAGCTGGCGCGGGTACCTCTTGGTTATGTGAAAGACACACCCTCCGGTACATTTAAGAATATCATGGTGGAAAGAATCGACAGTATCGAGACAACACTGGCACATATTGTCCCTGAATTTACCTCAAATTTGCTGGCACCTGTTATTATCCTGATTTATTTCTTTCTGACAGACTGGAGACTGGCACTCTGGTCATTGGTGCCGGTTATAGTGGGATTTCTTTCCTATTTTGGAATGATGCTGGATTATAAACCAAGTTTCGAGAGAACGGTTCAGACAACAAAAGATCTGAACGATGCGGCAGTGGAATATATTGATGGAATCGAAGTAATCAAGGCATTTGGAAAGACAGAAAGTTCTTATGCCAAATTTACAAAGACGGCTATGGATTATGCAGATTCCTTTATTTCCTGGATGAAACGGTGCTCGATCTTTCATGCACTGATGATGGTGATCACACCTTATACGCTTCTTACGGTATTGCCGTTTGGGGCACATTATGTAGCCAATGGAACACTTGCAATTTCAGATTTTGTCATCTGCATTATTTTATCACTTGGAATCGTTGGACCGTTGATCACAGTGGGTTCCTATACAGATGATCTTGGCAAGATCGGAGTGATTGTTGGTGAAGTGGCAGGAATTCTGGAACAGCCGGAGCTTGAACGTCCAGAGAAAAGTGAAAGAGTTCCCAAAGATAATTCCGTTACGCTTGAAAAAGTCAGATTTGGTTATCACGACAAAGAAATCCTGCACGGAGTAACTATGGAGCTAAAAGCAGGAACGGTAAATGCAATCGTAGGACCTTCCGGAAGCGGCAAGTCGACCATCGCAAAGCTGATTGCGTCCCTGTGGGATGTGGATTCCGGAAGCATCAAAATCGGTGGAGTTGATGTCAAAGAACTGGCATTTGCAGATTTTAATCGGAAAATTGCATATGTTGCACAGGACAATTATCTGTTTAATGAAACAGTCCGTGAAAATATCAGACAGGGAAATCCGGAGGCTACAGATGAACAGATCATCGAGGTGACAAAGAAAAGTGGATGCTATGAATTTATCATGCAGTTGGAGAATGGATTTGATACGGTTGTAGGAGGTGCAGGAGGACATCTGTCAGGTGGCGAGAGGCAGCGTATCTCCATTGCAAGAGCAATGTTAAAGGATGCTCCGATCGTGATCCTTGATGAGGCAACTGCCTACACAGATCCGGAAAATGAGGCAATTCTGCAGAATTCTATCGCAAAACTGGTAGCAGGGAAGACCCTGATCGTAATAGCACACAGACTTTCTACTGTTAAGGACAGTGACCAGATCTTTGTTGTAAATGATGGAAATGTAACAGCACATGGCACACATGAGGAACTTCTGGTGTCATGCCCGCTTTATAAGGAAATGTGGAATGCCCATATTTCTGTAAAAGATACTGTGAAGGAGGGAGAATGATATGTTTGGGATTCTGGCAAAATTCTTTCGTTTTTCAGGCAGGGAAAATGGCAATAAATTTAAACTGTCGATAGTGATCGGACTCATAGAGGCTCTTGCCTCAGCAATGAAGATTCCGGCTATTATGTACATACTGATTGGTCTGCTGAGTGGGAAACCGACAGGAAAATATATTGGAGGCTCCGTTGCGATTATGGTTCTTGCAATTGTAGTCGACGTAATCTGCAAGAGATACTCTACAGTGCTTCAGACAGAGGGAGGATATAATGCAAGTGCTTTTATGAGAATCAAGATTGCAGAACATCTGCGATATCTGCCGATGGGGTATTTCAATTCCAATAGTATCGGGGAAATTTCTTCCATTACAACCAATACAATGGAAATACTTGGCGATGTGGCTGCGAGAGTGGTTATGCTGACAATGCAGGGAATTCTGGAAACATCAATGATCATTCTTATGCTGTTTATTTTTGACTGGAGAATCGGACTGATAGCTGCAGCAGGAGTACTTATTTTCTTTGGGGTCAATTCTGTGATGCAGAATGCGGGTAAAAAAGATTCAGAGCAAAAAGTGGTATGCGATACGGAGCTTGTAAACCAGATCATGGAGTATCTGCAGGGAATATCAGAGGTGAAGTCATACAACCTGCTTGGAAAACAGGCAAAAAGATTAAACGATGCAAATGAAGCATGCGAAAAGGTCAATACAAAGATGGAAATGCTGTTTGTGCCCTATCATTTTCTGCAAAGTGTGATAACCAAAATTACAGGTGCTGTGATCGTAGCAGGCAGCGCATATTTTTATATCAATGGCACCATGAGCGCGGTCTATGCGATCGGTATGACAATCTCGGCATTTATGCTTTATTCCAGCCTGGAATGCGCAGGAAATTATTCATCCCTTTTACATGTGGTAAGTGTATGTGTAGATAAAGCAAATGCAATACTGGAGCTGGACACCATGGATATCGACGGCAAAGAGATTCAGCCGGAGAATTACGACATCAGACTTTCTAATGTTACGTTTTCCTATGACAAACGGAAGATCATTGACGATGTATCGCTCTCTATCCCACAAAAAACGACGACAGCAATTGTTGGATCATCTGGTGGAGGAAAATCAACACTTTGCAATCTGATCGCCAGGTTTTGGGATGTGGATTCCGGGGAAGTGACGCTTGGAGGCGTGAATGTAAAAGACTACAGCATGAACAGTCTGATGAGTAATTTCTCATTTGTATTTCAGTCAGTGTATTTGTTTGCAGATACCATTGAGAATAATATTAAATTCGGACGTCAGGATGCTAGTCATGAGGAAGTGGTGGAAGCGGCAAAGAAAGCGTGCTGTCACGATTTCATCAGCAAACTTCCGGATGGATATGACACAGTAATCGGAGAAGGCGGCGCCACACTTTCCGGTGGTGAGAAACAGCGTATTTCCATAGCCAGGGCAATTATGAAGGATGCACCAATCGTTATATTAGATGAAGCAACGGCCAATGTTGATCCGGAGAATGAAAAGGAGCTGATGGATGCAGTAGATGCACTTAC
This sequence comes from Blautia sp. ZXY-1-B12, assembly GCF_056339915.1. Classification (NCBI taxonomy): domain Bacteria; kingdom Bacillati; phylum Bacillota; class Clostridia; order Lachnospirales; family Lachnospiraceae; genus Blautia; species Blautia sp. ZXY-1-B12. The sequence goes on from NZ_JBWJVP010000260.1 coordinate 20,195, forward strand.
AAAGGAAAAAACGATTATTATGATTGCCCACAGATTAAAAACAGTCAGACATGCAGATCAGATTGTGGTTGTTGACAAAGGAAAAATTGTGCAGCAGGGAACACATGAGCAGCTAATGAAGCAGGAAGGTATCTATAAGAGATTTGTGGATGCAAGGCAGCAGGCGGTGAGCTGGAAACTGGTGTACTGAGAAATATATATAGGTGGCTAAGGAAAAAATGAAAAGGGAAAGGAAGAGGTATATATTTCTTTTTATGGACGCACCCCGTTCCCACTAGAGACGGGTGTGCCAGAGGACAGTTTCTTTGCCCGGTAATATTCCTGTTTCTGGGCATACATGGACAAATCTGCTGCCTTGGTAAGCTGCTCTACGGAAAAATCCGGATGGTCGTCGGCAAAGGCGCACCCGGAGGAAATACTCAGCGTCCCCACCTTCGTCCCGGACCAGGCCGCCGCAATCCGTTGCAGCGCCGCCAGAATTTCCTGCGCCTGGGTTTGGGTCATTTGACCCAGCACCACGAACTCATCCCCACCGATGCGGAAGATTTTCCCCCGATCCCCCACCGCCTGGGTGATACATTGGGCAGCGCCGCATATCAGCTCGTCCCCCGCCTCATGCCCCAGGGCATCGTTGACCCCCTTTAAGCCGTTGATATCCATGAGAAAGACGGTCAGATCTGTCGGAACGGAATCCGCGTACTGCTCCAGACACTCATGATACGCCAGCCGACTGAATACGCCGGTCAGAACATCTACGGAGCTTTTCATACGCTGCTCCATCAGCTTTTTGTTCATCCGAATCCGCTGCGCCGTATAATACTCGTAAATCCATTGGATCAGAACGCTGACAACACTAAAGAGCGCCAACAGAGCCACCAGCGTTTGCAGCAAAAAGGCGGTGATATTTTGGTGTAGGTTTTCGCTGACATCTATGCCTTGCAGGTACAGCTCCTTGAAGATGGCCTTTCGCAGAAACAGGATGCACAGAATGCCCACCACTACCGCAACGGTTTCCGAATAGATCAGCTGCTTCCGGTTTCCGGACTCTTGCATTGCCGGAGGACAGTCGCATAGCTGCGACAATCTGTTTTTCACCGACTTCCGAGTCAGAACCCAATGGATGCCGCAGCAGGCGATGATCGCCAGGACATAGGACAGCCAGTCCCGGAATATGGGATAGGAAAACAGATTTTCTAAAATCATTTGCCGCAGCATAGGGAAACTGCAATATAACGCGGCAAAAACGCACAGCCCATGAAGAAGGGTGCTGGCAGCCGCAATCCCCGCAATGCCCAGATAGACATACCTGCGAGGCTTCCGAAAATAAAGGTCAAAGAGCCAACCGGCTCCCGCCGCAAACAGCACGCGGGCAAATACCAGCATTATGGATCCAAGGGGCATTCCGCTGGCAAAGGGAGAAAATACCCGGTCGAGCTGGGACAGGCTGTAGGTGCCGATCCACATGGACGTGACAACAAAAACGCATACCACCGGCACACTCCCCTGTGCCCCCAGCATCATAGCCGCCACAATCACAAGAATGTGCAACGTGGTGGTGGAAATGGCCGGAAGCTCAATGTATCCCAGATAAGAAAAGGCAAACACCGCTTCCCAGGCCATCAGCATCAGGATGATCTCCTGCAATTTCTTTTTCGTCAGAGCAATCCCATATCGCTGTCGAAAACGCTCCATACTCCTTACTCCTCCACATCCTTTTCTTCATGTATTATACTTATATTATACTTATTCCTGTGTGAAAAGCAATACGATTCATAAATCTTTGCAAACATCAACCTGGACGAGCTTCATGCAAAGCATTCCAAATATTAGCGTGAAGAAGCATACCGCCTGTTAGATGCACTCCTGAAACAGTACAACACATAAGAAAACGATTGCTACACATTTTAACGATTTATGACAAAAGCGGCTTCCCGGGACGGAGAGCCGCTGATTTTCTTTAAGGAAGTTCTCAATGAAGCTTTCCGTGCAAGGAATGTCGGAGCCGACAATGGTTAAAGTATTTCGATTTTAACGCTTCTTGCACCAACAGCGTCTGCTTTGATTCAACAGCGTAAAAAAATATCTTTAGAGGCCTTTGATTCTCTTTTTTACTCATTTTCCAATGCATTTTCCCTCGATAAGACTTTGAAAGGCTATGATCCAATTGCTGTTGATGGCTCGGATATTTATGTTGATGAAATGTATGGACAATATGTGAAAGGAGCTGCGGAAGTAACAAAAGCGGGGTTGACATCTTTTATAAAATAGTTATAATTCTAAATATTAGAAATATAACTATTTTGTTTGTGCTTAACACAAAAAGGGAAGGAACGTGAAACATGGACATATCATTGCATTATCTGACAATGGCTAACCAGATGCTGATTCAGAAGAGGCTTCTGGAGCGGGTGAAGGCTTCAGGGCTTACGCTTGGACAGCCGAAGGTTCTGGATTATCTTAAAAATCATGATGGAGCCAGTCAGAAGGAAATCGCAGCGGGTTGTTTTATTGAGGCAGGGTCTCTGACTTCAATTTTGAACCGCATGGAAGAGAAAGGTTTGATCGAGCGGCGTATGCTCAATGGAAACAGAAGGACTTTTCATATTTTCATGACAGAATCCGGGAAAAAAAGCCAGAAGCTTGTGGAAGAAGCTTTTGTGGAGATTGAGGAGGCTGCATGGAAAGATATTTCTCCAGAAGAAGCAGAGGCTTTTATGAAGATTTATCATAAAATTTACAGTAATCTGTCTGAGACAGGCTGCGAAGAAACAGGGAAAGAAGGAAGGAACAAATGAACAAATTAACAAATTAAAAAGATACGTAATCTTTCTGATCGGCCTGTTCGTGAACTCACTTGGTGTTAGTTTGATCACCAAGGCAAGTCTCGGAACCTCACCAATCACATCGATTCCGTATGTATTAAGCTTAAGTTTTCCGTTTACGTTGGGAAACTTTACGATTTTTTTCAGCGTATTTTTGATCTTACTGCAGTTGCTGATCCTGCGTAAAAATTTTAAACTGGAACATGTTTTGCAGATACCGATATCCATTATCTTTGGATATTTCATCGATCTGACCATGCTTCTGTTTACATGGGTAAATCCACAGACATACATTATGAAAATCGTATATCTTCTGATTGGGTGTCTGATCCTTGGCTTTGGTGTGTACATGGAAGTGCTGGCAGACGTTGTAATGTTGCTGGGAAAATCTTTTGTCCGAGCAATCGTTCTGACATGGAGAACCAACTTTGGTACGACAAAAATCTGCTTTGACGTTTCCATGGCAGTGATCGCAGCAGTCCTGTCTTTTGTATTTACCGGACATCTCAATGGTGTGCGTGAGGGTACGATCATTGCGGCACTTCTGGTTGGATTTGTTGCCAGAGTTCTTGGTAAGAAACTTGCATCTGTCTGAAAAAGATGCAACACATAAGATTCAGAAAAAAGACAAACAGCGTGCGGATAACTACCATTATTACATAGGACGCATCTGAGGAGCATCAGCAAACTTTGATCTGATATTCTGATTCTTCATTTACAGTAATGATGATGTCCTATGATTCAGATCCTAAAGAATATGCAAGGCTTGCTGGTTTTGGTTACAGAATGCTTGCTGAGGCAATCAAAGCAGATTTGGCATATCATATCAGTTGTCCGGCACTTCTTATCTGTGGCGAAAAAGATAAAGCGGGCTCAGCCCAAAGCTACAATAAAAAATGGCATCAGAGAGAAGGTTTACCGCTTAAATGGATAAAGAATGCTGGTCATAATTCCAATACGGACCAGCCGGATGAAGTAAACAGACTGATAGAAAAATTTATCAGCGAGGTAGATAGGAGAGGAGTGCCCCGATGAAACTAAATATACAGTGGAAAAAGTATTATGTGGGATTGCATTGATATGGTCAGTGACCTGCTGATGCAGGCAGAGGCAGTCTGAGACGACTGCAGATGACAGGGAAATGCACGCTAGACCGCCGGACGAATGAAACTGATAACAATGTTTACAGGGCGAAATGCCTGGAAAGGATGGATTCATGGAAGCACCAGATGGTGAGATTTCATTTGATTAATTCAGAGTAAATGGTTGGAGAGGCTGCCCTTTGCCGGGGCATCCTTTTTTCCATTTTACAGAAGATATCAAAAATCACAGGTATTCAACCTAACGAAATCGTGATATAATCAAAATATGTTTATACGAAAAGATGGAGGTAGCTTATGGGCGTAAGTTATAACAGGTTATGGAAAATGCTCATAAATAAAAATATGAAGCGGATAGAGATGCAGTACCTCACCGGGATCAGTGGAAACATTCTTGCCAGGATGGGAAAAAACCAGTATGTATCAATGGAGACGATTGAGAAGATTTGCAAGAAACTGGACTGCACCGTTGATGAGATGATGGAATTTACAGATGATGAGTAACAGGAGCAGACATGTCAAATTATTAAACCTGGCAGAATGCTTCAGAAGTCAAAAAGAATTTGAAAAAAGATAACACGTCGGATACGGCATAAATCTCTTAGTAACGCTAAGAGCGCACTTCGATACAGACAATTTCATCTGCCTGTATCGTGCAACCTGCGGTGCTGCTCCCGGTTTTGAGAAATCTCAATCCGGGAAATACAGCGAAATCAAAGATTTCGTACAAGGGGAGTTTCCCCTTGCGGCACAGGTGCCTATCCCAATAAAGTTTATGACTGAATATTTCAGATACAGACATATAAAGTTATAAATTTGGAGGATTCATTATGAGTGAGAAAACAGAGATTACTTTCATGCAAACAAGACTAATCCGGCTTGCTTCAGAAGAGTGGCATTTACCTGTTGAACAGATTATCCACTTGTTTAAAGAAGCTGATGTTCTTGGATATATAGAAAAATGCTATGGGATTTTTCATTGTGAAGGTGATGAAGCTGTGCTTGAAGACATTACAGAATTTCTGGAAGGAAAGGGGATAAAGATTAGTGCTTGAGTTAAAAGATGGATTTGTTCTCTATCATGGAAGTTATTGTGAAGTAAAAGAGCCAGATCTTGCCAAATGTGCAAAGAGAAAAGATTTTGGGCAGGGATTTTATTTAACCACATCCAAGGAGCAGGCAGAAAGTTTTCTGAGAACCTCGATAGTCAAAGCAATCGCAACCGGAACAATTGAAGAGGGACAGAAGTATGGATATATTTCAACTTTTGAATTCAAACTTTCAGAAAATCTTGAAACGCATATTTTTGAAAATGCAGATGTAGACTGGTTACATTGCATTGCCGCTCATCGAAAGAAAAAAATGTTCATCGAAGTTGAACGTGAAATGGCAAGGTATGATATCATTGCAGGAAAGATTGCGGATGATGCAACAAACGCTACCCTTACTGCTTACCTTGCCGGGGTTTTCGGGACAGCAGGCGATAAGGAAGCAGACGATTTCTGCATCAGACAGTTGCTGCCCAATAAACTAAAAGATCAATATTGCTTCAAAACAGAAGCCGCTATTAGGTGTCTGAAATTTGTGAAAGGTGAGAAGATATGGCTGAGGTAACAATTCCAAAAGAAAAAATGAATTATACAATAGATCTTCTTATCACTATGGTGACAGATGAGATTGCAGAAGAAACGGGCAAGGACAGAAAAGAGATATTGACAGATTTTCTATGTTCAAAGACAGGAAAAGCACTGTATGATGAGAAGACAAAGTTGTGGTGCACTGGCCCGGCATATATAGCTGAACTGTATATGGAAGAATTAAAGAAATCCTGATATGGGATGTGAGTTTAAATTTATACGACAATATGGTGATAAAAAACTTCTATTTCGAGGAAGTAACAAATAAACCTATATTATTCACGGCATAGCCGTGAATAATATAGGTTTATTTATAAATTTTTATGTTACAGAAAATTACTGTGTTATGCTAACGGCAGAGAAATCTGAAAAGTAGAACCACCGCCCGGGGTATCCAGTACAGAGATTGTTCCTTTATGAAGTGAAATGATCTCATACGCAATACACAGTCCCAGACCAAAATGCTGCCTGTTATTTCTGGCAGAATCTGCCTGGTAAAAACGCCGGAAAACAGAAGTCTTGGCAAAATCCGGAATACCGGGTCCGTTGTCTTTGACGCGGATAAGAAAGTGCGTTTCGGTCTGTGAAAGGGAAAGAATAATTTTCCCGTTTTCGGGGACATAACTGATGGCATTGTCAAGAAGGATTCCAAGCACCTGACTGATCCTTTCCGGGTCACAGGGACAGGAAGGGATTTCCTCTTCCGGAAGTTCAATGAAAAATTTCATATGGTGGTCCTGCATCAGGGGTTCATACTTTTCGTAGGTATCCAGAAGTAAAGTATCCAGTTCACAGAAAACCGGATGCATTTTCCAGGAATGGTTATCTGCATTTGACAGAGAGAGCATATCATTTATCAGGAGGGACATTCGCGTCCCTTCTTTTTCTATGACTGAAAGAAAATGTTCCTGTTCTTTCGGATCTGCCTTTTTCATGGCAGAGATTCCGGACAGGATTACTGCCAGAGGGGAGCGAAGCTCATGGGAGGCAGCAGCGATAAATTCGGTCTGTTCCTGCCTGCTTTTTTCCAGGGGAGTGATCATTCTTCCGGTAAAGAACCAGGAACAGATACTCAGAGCCAGAATTGCCAGAAAAGCTGCGCCGGAGAATGCAAGTCTCTGTAACAGAATCCTGTGTTTTACAGAATCCAGGGAATACAGGATGATCATACTGACGGTTCCGTGGCTCTTGGGGATCAGAGCAGTGGAAACATAGAAATCTTTCATCTGAAAAAAGATCCGTTTTGTCAGTTTACTGACCGCACCGGGATTGGAAAGATCAAGTGCATAGGAAGCAGCAGAGATTTCTTCTGCCTTCCGGAAAATCGTTTCATCCAGAGAATCCGTCTGTAGTTTTTTCAGATAAAGAGAATTTCCGTTGTCTCTGATATCCATGGAAATATCATAATTTTTTTCTGCCTGCAAAATCCAGTCACTGCTGATGATACTCTGCGTTTCCAGATGAGAGATACAGGAGATGGCGTTGTTCTGAAAGGCATTCCACGCATTCTGGCGTGTGCTGTTTTCTGCGATGAAATTACAGGCAGTTGTCATAATAAAAATGACGATGCCAATGATCAGAGCAGAGAAAAAAGTCATTTGAATATGAAGTCTGTGAAACATGAAATATTTACTCCTTTATGAGATTGTATGGTAATTGTATCATGAAAACCTGTAAATAATCTCTAAAAAAATTCCTGTAACCGAGTATAGAGACAATTTAGAGAAAACTCATGTATAATGAAAAATCAGGAGGATGAAAACAGATGAAAATTTTACTGATAGAGGATGACAGGGAACTGGCAGATAGCATGAGATTTCAGCTCGAAAAAGAAGGCTATGAGACAGATATCTGCGATGACGGAGAAGAAGGGCTTTATTATATGAAAGAACGAAGCCATGATCTGGTGATCCTGGACCGGATGCTCCCGTCCATGGATGGTATCACTGTTTTGCAGGAAGCCAGAAAGAATCATGTTTCCACACCGGTGATCATGCTGACTGCACTGGGAGAATTACAGGATAAACTGACCGGACTGAAAGGCGGCGCAGATGACTATATGGTGAAGCCGTTTGCCTTCGAAGAACTTCTGGCAAGAATACAGTGTATGGTTCGAAGACCCGGAAGATGGGAGGACACGGCAGTATTATCGCTCGGAGATCTTATTTTTGATCCCGAAAGCGGCAGACTGGAAGGAAACGGAAAGGAATGTACCCTTTCCAAACGGGAAGGAGCACTTCTGGAGCTGATGCTTCGAAACGCCGGTCAGACACTTCCGAGAGAGGTGATCCTCAACCGTGTCTGGGGAGCAGACAGTGAGGTGGAGGATGGAAATCTGGATAATTATATTCATTTTCTGAGGCGAAGATTAAAAAGTGTCAGAAGTACACTGAACCTGAAAACCGTCCGGGGAATTGGATATCGGCTGGAAAATTAGAGAAAGTTTAGAGATTTGCCTGTTACAATCCATTTATCCTGAGAGGGACAGAAAGAAAATAAAAACATGGAGGTATATCCTGATATGAGAAAAATAAAAAGGTGGAAACAGGGAATCGCCGTTGCCGGAGTGATCGCACTTACTGGCAGCCTGCTTGCCGGATGTGGCGGTGCAGATGGAAAAAATTCCGGAAGCAAAGGAGAAACAGGAAGCATCAATCAGGCAGGGAATGCAGATACAGCAGATCTTGTGAATGTAAATACCGACAATTCAGATGGTAAAAAAACAAAAGATGAGAGCGCAAAAGCAATGGGACGTTTTCTGGAAAATGATCTTACAGTACCTGAAAACAGCCAGTTTCTGAGAGATGTCAAAGTACTCGACTCAGGTGCATTGCGCATGGTTTATTACAGTACAGCAGATAACTGTTATTATGCAGCAGATTCTGCAGATAATGGAGAAACCTGGACGAATGGAAAAAGTCTGGAAGAACTGTTGGGGCTTAAGGAGAATCTGGGAGAATATATCAGCGTTGTTTCTGCAGCAGCGGATGGAAGTATATTTGTCGGGGCAGATCTGTCTCCTGACAGGGACAATGAAAATGCACAGACAACAGCCGACAGTGGGGAAGAGGATTCTGCGTATGACAACCTGAAAATGGAATTTTTCTATCTTTCCCCTGATGGAAATGTACAGAAAGTTGATACCGGAGATACGATTCAGTCTTCCTATACATTTCAGGCATGTTTCACAGAGAATGGGACAGTTCTTATCGTAGATCCAGGCAATGGCGTAGCAGAGATCAATCCTTCAGATGGAAGTCTGGTGAGAAGATATGAGGAAGGAATCCGTGTTGATTTTATCGGAACAGCAGGAAAAATGTTGTTTACCATTCAGGATCAGACTCTTCACGGATATGATCTGGATACTGGAAAACCACTGGACAATATCAGCGCGCTTACAGAGCAGATCCAGTCTGATGAGCAGGATGTCAACTGGACAACAACCAGCAGTTTTCCGCTTATGTTCTTAAAGGGAGATGAGGATAACAGCCTTTTTTATATTGATCATACCGGTGTTTACAGATATGTTCTGGGAGGCAGCACAGTGGAACAGATAATCGATGGTTCCTTGAATTCGCTCAGTTCACCGGATACAGGAACTGTAGCATGGGGGCAGGACAGCGATGGAAACTTCTATGTGGGCTGCAATGCAGGAGAAGATATAAAAATTTATTCTTATGTATATTCTAAAGATACCCCAACGACGCCGGATACAGAGCTGACTGTTTATTCCCTGAAAGATAATGATTTCATAAAACAGGCAGCAGTGCTTTTCCAGAAGAAATATCCGGATGTTTATGTAAATATTGAGACGGGAATGTCGGGAGATGATTCTGTTACAGATACAGATGCGCTGAAAGTTCTCAATACAGAGATCATGGCAGGAACAGGGCCGGATGTCCTGCTTCTGGATGGTATTTCAGAGGATACTTATATAGAAAAAGGAATGTTGGAGGATTTAAGCGGGGTATTAAAAGATACAGATATCCTGTCCAATATCAAGGACGCATATACAAAAGAGGACGGAAGCATTTATACCATGCCTGTCAAGTTCGGCATTCCGATGATAGAGGGAAATAAGGATATCATAGCCGGAATTACGGATCTGACAACAGAAGCTGATGCAGCGGAGTCGCAGAAAGATAGCTATGGAAAATTACAATTCTTCAGCGATTTTTCTATAGCACCATCCTATCTGATACAGGGAACCATAGATAATAGTATACCTGCATGGATGAACGAAGACGGAACTCTGAATGAAAATGCTGTGAAAGAATATCTGGAACAGGTAAACAGGATCTGGCAGACTCAGAAAAATGCGATAGAAGAAACAAAGAAAGCTTATCAGATGGGGGATGACTGGGCAGATTCAGATCATTCAGGATATATGGACATTTCAGGATCCGTAACCAGTCTGCTTGCAAAAGTTGATACAGTAGCAGCAGGAGGCCTGCTCTCACCGGAAGGTCTGGTATCTTTAGATTCTGCAAGAAAAGTAGATCCGGATCTGGATTATAAACTTCTGAACGGACAAAGCGAGAACTGTTTCTATCCAAGGAGTGCTGTCGGGGTCAGTGCAAAGGCATCCGAAAAAGAAGCGGCAGAGAAGTTTGTCAAGTTTCTGTTTGAAGAGGAATCCCAGAGAGCAAGTAATACGGAAGGGTTAGCTGTAAATAGTAAAGTTTATGAGGATATGGCTTACTGGAAAATGGGAAAATCCAGCGGAGATACCATTGGCTCGATCGGGGCTTCCTATGATACGGCAGATGGTAATATCAAGCAGATTGAGATGGACGAGATCATTCCGGAAGATGAAGCAATACAGAACATCATGGATCTGGGAAAAACACTTACTGTACCTGCAAAGAGTAATCAGATCATCCGAAATGCAGTAACGGAATCCGGTGAGAAATACCTCAATGGAGAAACGGGGCTGGATGATGCTGTGAAAGAGATCATGCAGGAAGTAAATCTGTAT
>NZ_JBWJVP010000261.1:0-6538 GCF_056339915.1 Blautia sp. ZXY-1-B12
GCACGCGACTTCAGTCGTGTGAGGATAAAGTTTTTAATTCACTGGGATATCTTTATGTATCTTTAAACGCCCAAATTAGAAATATTACTCTTCTTCACACTTCTTCAACTTCGAATAATAACTATCCGCAGTATAAAGCGCCGCCACCGGATTATGCCCCAATACACGGTCTTTCGTCACTGCTGTCGTAGTCAGTGCCTCGGAATATTTGTAAAACAGACTGTCATGCCCCACGCAAAGTCCGACCACAACATTCAGGTCCGTCTTCGCCTTGTTCAGAAGCTTTGCCTGCAGGATCGGATTACACATATTCACACCGACACCTTCGCAGCATTCCGGGATGCCGACCGATGTCTTCTTCTGTGTTCCGGCTTTACAGCCGACACCATACACCTCAAAGCCATGTCTGCGCAGGATATCTGCCAGGATACGGCTTTCTTTCAACAATCCGACACAGGTTGCGATCCCGATCTTTTTCGCATTAATCTTCTTTGCAAAATCCATGATTTCTTCGACACGGGTATGTTTGCAGTAATTCTCATACTCTACTTCAGCTGCAGCGATTGTTACTTTGCGGTTTTCGTCTTCATTGTAGCATTCCATAGCTTCATTTAGAACTTCTTCATCCATGTGTGTTGTCAGACAGAAATCCGGATAGGTTTTATCCATTTTGCTGCAGTTTTTTACTGCGCAGTCGATACAGGACATGTCTTCTTTTTTCATTTTTTCATTCTCCTTTTGTATACCTTGGTATCTACAGAGGCCTGCCACTGGCAGATTCTCTAGATTAAGCTTTACTTTGTAAAATATCCTCTATTTACTTCATAATAACAAATACTTATACTACAGACAATGGCTTTCCGTTTTTATTTTCTTATTTTTTGTAGTTCTTTTCTATGAGAAACGTTCCTCGATTCAGGGTTGATTTGTCATGAATTGTCGATTCTGATTTTTGAAAAATTATTGAAAATTATCTTTTTAAACTTGAAGATATATAACAGTCTCTCTGATAGACCATCATCTTTGGATTTATACTATCATGTATAGGTTATTTCGTCAATCAAAACATTTATCCACTTCCCTCATTTCAATCCCAGCTCTTTCAATACCTCAGCCGAATACCAGCTACATGGAAGCCAATAAACCATGCAACAGCGGTTCTTTTATTCGCCAGTATATGCAATTTCTATCTCATAGCCGCCGTTCTCATAGTAGGCGTGGGAAAAATAGTATCTTATTGTTATTTCTGAAATATAAAATTTGAATCATAAAACTTCTTTCCCTCTCAAATCCATTTTTACCAAACCAACTACTAACAATCCAATAAAAATTGCCGTGTCCACAAATAACAGTACAACAACACTTTTTACCACTCCGAAAGTAAAAAGTATGGAGAAGATTTCCACTGACAACACAATAAAACACATATAATTTGTTAAATACTCTGTTATAATTTCTCCATAATAATTGTTCATCTGCAATTTCGCATAGATAAAAGGTTTTAATAAATAACGGATTATGATACATATAACAGGACAAATAAAAATCCAGTTTTTATTAACTAGGGATGTTGCCACTCCTTTACTCCATTGTACTGGAATTTCTGTCGGCAACTTAGAATAAGACAAAGCCCCAATAATCAAGCATAGTGCGGTAATCATAGTCCAGGTAAGCATACTTCCCCATATATACAAAAAGCTGACGGAATCCAGTTTGAAAACAGTTCGATTATCTTTCCAATAGTCATGCAAATCTGTTACATATTGTTCTACCTGTAATTTTTCATAACTAATACTTTCTTCATCCAGCATTTTTTCGCACATGAGTTTCGCCTTATTCAAATCAGTAATCTGATTTTTTAATACTTCCTTTTGCTTCTCAAGCATTTCTTGCAATGTTACTTTTTCGGATATAATACTTCGTATATCTTCAATAGAAATTCCCAATGTACGTAAATATGCAATCTTCTTTATATTTTCCACATCATTTTCAGAATAATCTCTATAACCATTACTTTCATTTCTCGAAGGCTCAATAAGTTTTTCCTTTTCATAAAAACGGATATTAGAACGGGATAAACCTGTTCGCTCTTCTACGTCTTTTATAGTCATATTATGCCCTCCTTTCGAGCAACTCTATTTTACTTAATAATAAGCTATAAACAAGGTTTACAGTCAAGCATTTATCAAAAATTTATCAAAAAACTAAAGATGTACCGTTTCACCAAATAGACGGGACGTACTTCATTTGATAAAAAACTAAAAAAAACAGCGATTTACATCAAACTTACATAAATTGATGCAGAAATCGGTGCAAGCAAGAAAAAATCGCATAATTAGTGCAATGAGTGGGCAATTCCAATAGGAGTTGTCCATTTTTAAAACAAACAGAAATACAAATCGAAACATTTCAATCAGTTCACCATGTTACTTTTATTTTGTGTTATACTGTTTTATAGGATTTTCTTGCCCTTGTATTTGCCCTTATCAGAGTTCGTAAACACTGGTGGGACGATATAACACAAGGGAAACAATAAGGGAAAGCTCACCTGCGACAAATCCAGTGTTTTCAAGGGTTTACAGAGAATTTAATAACAAAATATAACAGTTATTAAATCTCTTAAAACAGGTGAAATCTCAATCGGAAGTTATGGAGGTGAATTAGAAAATGTTTGATCTGATGAGTATTATAGTTCCAATCATTTTTATTATTGTGATTGGTATTATTGTTTTTTCTCTGGGGCAGGGAATTGTTACGTGGAATAGGAATAATCAGTCACCTAGATCAACCGTGTCAGCTGTTATTATTGCAAAGAGAGAAAATATTACACATCATCAACATGCAAATGCAGGGGATGCGAGTGGAGCACACGGATTCCATACTACAACAAACACAATGTATTATGTGACATTTCAGACAGAAAGCGGAGATAGAATGGAGTTTCAGGTGTCAGGAACAGAATATGGAATGCTTGCAGAAGGAGATACAGGAAGATTGACTTTTCAAGGAACGAGATACTTAGCGTTTGAAAGGTAACTTCAAGTTTTATTGCTCAGGAAATTGAGGAGTCATGCATTTGGCAAGGAGGGATCTATAAATGAAAACGTGTTGTTTAGTATGGGAAATTCCTGTAATAGAGGGAGAACATTATAATCCAATTATGAATGTCATTTATATGCAAAAAGCAAAGAAATTTTTGAATCAACTAAATCGATATTTTCAGGATGAGAATATGGATTGGAAGTGTGTTTTAGACCATTCAGCATGTACTTATAATGAGATTTTTTCCAGTGAACATCAAGCAGTTATTTTTGCTCCGGAAGCCAAAACAAGACAATGGTTATATAAAAAAGATTTTCAAAAAAAAGATAAAGATAAGTGATAATACAACTCGGGATTTGACAAAGGGATGTGATTGTATGAAGAAGAAAAGCATAAGTGTGATATGTGCTGTATTAGTAATTTCAGGTGTGGCAACAGTCCTTGTATTAACTGGAAATAGAGGAAATGTATCAAATGTTAATCGTGTTGTTGGTTACTCTGCACTCTATGGTGAAAATTCAATCAATGAAGCGTTTGATGTCATAGAGAAAAAATTTGCAAAAGATTTTAAAGGTTGCACACTTGCTGAACTTCGCTATGACGAGGATGTTGAAAACAGATTTGCAGAAGAAATTGAGAAGTATCACAAAGAGAATAACCAAGAACTTATTGTGGTATTATCAATCTTTGATACAGACGAAAAAGGTGGAGATGGTGGGTTCAATCCTAATGATACATACGCCAACTGGCAATGGTATTTAGTGAAAACAGCAGATAAAAAGAGTTGGGAAATAATCAATTGGGGTTATTAATCAACTTCCGGATTTCAATGCTTTGCAAATAGCATGATATGATACCTCTAAAGCAGACAGATTAAATATAAAAATCTGTTACTTTGGAGGTATTTTTAGTGGTTCATCAATGCTTTGATATCTGGGGCTGTATGGATTTTTTTCGATACAGCAGGAATAACATAAACAATAGAATTACTGGAAAAATAAGTCCGAATCCCATGCCAATCCTAATATTATTTCCGGCATTCTGGGTGATACGACCAACAATTCCAGGTCCAATGCTGCCACCTAAATCTCCTGCCATGGCAAGAAGAGAAAACATAGCCGTTCCACCTGTTGGAAAAGTTTTTGAGGAAATACTGATTGTTCCAGGCCACATGATTCCAACTGAAAATCCACATGCAATACAACCGATAAGACCGATAATCGGGCTGGATGACAAAGCGGCAAGTAGATAACAGACAACGCATAATATGCCTGAACCACCCATAAACTTCATTAAATCTAACTGTTCTCCATATTTTCCAAAAATTATACGGCTGATTCCCATTGTTACTGCAAACATACATGGACCTGCTAAATCTCCCAGGGCTTTTGACAATCCCAGTGCGGCTTCTGCATAAGCAGAAGCCCATTGAGCCATTGCAAGCTCAGAAGCTCCGGAACAGATCATCAGACATATTGCAACCCAGAAAAATGGTTTGGAAAACAGATTCTTAATTCCCATTCCGGAACCATTGTCAACTAGATGTTCAATGGGACAGGTCATGAAGTTATAAGTATTAACTGCAGGAATGATTGCCCATATTACGGCGAGCCATTTCCAGTTGTCTATTCCAAATATCAGGAAAAATAAGCTGGAAATCAAAATTGTCCCAACAGCTCCCCAACAGTAAAAGGAATGGAGCAGACTCATAGTTGCTTCTTTGTTTTCAAACGGACAGGCCTCGATAATAGGGCTGCAAAGTACTTCTATTAAACCACTTCCGATGGCATAAACAATAACACTACATATAATTCCAATAAAAGGATCAGGTAAAAAATCAGGTAAAAATGCCAGTCCAAGCAGACCCAGTGCAGAAAATATTTCTGATGTAACAATGCACACACGATATCCGATATGATCTACGAATTTGGCACAGAACAGGTCAACCAGAAGCTGTGTGAAAAAGAAGAAAGTGGATATCAGAGCAATGTTACCGAGAGAAATATGGTAGTCACTGTGAAATTTCAAAAAAAGAAGCGGTGCGAAGTTTGCAGCAATAGCCTGTGTGATAAAGCCCATATAACAGGCAAGTTTTGTCTTATGGTAGTCAGCTTTTTTTATAGAATTCCCCAATTTAAAAATCATAAGAATACCTCTTTTCTTTTTTTTGCTTGATTATATAGCAAATATTAGATATATACATTGAATTAAATTGTAGAAATACTGTATAATATCGTAAAAAAGAAAGAATGTGATATGGAGATGGATTGTAATAAAATATATAATAAGATACTTACAGACGAGGAGTTCATGGAAATTAAACAGCATGGAAGCAGTGACTATCCATTCCAGTATTATTATGATAATCTGGAATTGTTTGATTTTCATTGTATTGAGTGGCACTGGCACAGAGAATTTGAGTTTTTATATGTGGAGTCCGGACAAGTTACATGCGGAATAGGAGAAAAACAGATTATATTGTCAGAAGGAGAAGCAATTTTTATTAATTCTAAAATATTGCACCGTTTTTACGCATCATCAGGTGGTATCATTCCTAACTTTGTATGTATGCCGGAATTTATTGCACCGGAGAACAGCCTGATCTATAAGAAATATATCTTGCCAATCATTTCATCGAATATATATTTCCAGCGTTTTCAGACTGATGAACTATGGCAGACAAAGATTATACAAACTATGATAAAAATAATGGAAATACAGGGGAATGAGAAAATAAGAGAACTTGCTACTTTGGCTTTGATGCAGGATTTATGGCTGACTTTTTATGAAAATGTAAAGTTATCTGATAAAGGAAATGTACAGACAGTTGATGAAGTTGCACAGAAAAGAGTACAGTTAATCATGCAATATATACATGAAAACTATAATCATAATTTGTCTCTGGATGAAATTTCCTCGCATATAGGAATCAGTAAAAGTACTGCACTTAATTTGTTCCACCGGTTTTTACATACTACACCGGTTAATTATCTGATAGGATATCGACTTCAGGCAGCTTCCTGGTTATTGAAAAATACGAATAAAAAAGTAAAAACAATTGCCTATGAAAGTGGATTTCATAACGTTGATTATTTTTGCAGATTGTTTAAAAAACGTTATCATTTAACCCCATCAGAATATCGTTGCACATGTTTAAAATTGTTGTCGGCAGATCCGAGTCTTCAGACCCATAAATAAAGCCGATGCGGGTATTTTTGAATCCTGTATCGGCTTTGTTAATTTGCGAAGATTTTTGAAAAATTTATTTTAATGATTCATCAGCGTTTTAATATCTTCTTCCGGTGTGGTGATAGGTGCAATACCATAATTTTCCACCAGATAGTTTAGAATATTAGGAGACAGGAACGCTGGAAGAGAAGGACCAAGACGGATGTTTTTGATACCTAAGTGTAAAAGTGTCAGCAGGATGCAGACTGCCTTCTGTTCATACCAGGAGAGAACGAAGGAAAGCGGAAGCTCATTTACAGAACATCCA
>NZ_JBWJVP010000262.1:0-9707 GCF_056339915.1 Blautia sp. ZXY-1-B12
GAGAGCTTCTGGCCGTAGCATGGAGTTGATCAGACCGTGATTAAAGTATGCACGGAACCACTTCTTCGGGCTGTTGCTACGGAGCAGTTCGTTGACCAGATTTTCAAAGTTCTTTGCGACCATCGGACGGTCGTGGATGATGTTCTTGGCCTCAACGAAATAGAAGCTGTTGTGCAGGGAAGCGGTTGCAAACTCCATGCCCATCTCGTTGGAAATCTTGTACAGCGGAACCAGATCAGGAGCATTCTTGTCCTGAACGGTCATACCAAAACCGACATCCTTCATGCCCATTTCACGCAGCTTCTTCAGTGTGCCGTAACCACGCTGGTAGCCGTCTTGCAGGCCACGAATCTCATTGTTGGTCTGCTCCAGACCCTCGATAGAGATACGAATACCGATCTGAGGGAACTCCTTACACAAATCAACGATACGATCTGTAAAGAAACCGTTCGTGGAAATAACGATACGGTCAGACTTCTTGTACAGTTCACGCACGATATCCTTCAGGTCGGTACGGATGAACGGCTCACCACCGGTGATGTTGGTAAAGTACATCTTTGGCAGCTTCTTGATGGTTTCGATGCTGATTTCTTCTTCCGGCTTGGAAGGTGCTTTATAACGGTTGCACATGGAGCAACGAGCGTTGCAGCGATAAGTGACGATGACAGTACCATTTAACTTTTTTTCGTTATTGTTAGCCATTTTTCTAATACCTCTATCTCTCTTTTTATCTATAAACCTTCATAATTTTCTCGTAATACTCATCAATGGTATCGAAGCTAATGTCCTTGCAGTTCGCACTGTACTCCGCACACAGCTTCTTATCACTCCAGAGCTTCTCTATCTTTCTCTTCAAATCTTTCCCGTTACCACTCTCGAACAGCTCGCCGGTCTTGCCAACCTGAATCAGCTCCGGGATACCACCTATCTCAGCTCCCAGTACCGGTGTGCCATACATCTGGGATTCCATCACGGAGAACGGGCAGTTCTCATACCACTCAGAAGGGTAAATGGAAAACCGTGCCTCACGGATCAGCTTCTCCAGTGCCTCGCCTTTCTGGAAGCCAACGTTCTTGATATTCTTAATGCCATTTACCGTCTCTTCCAGAGGACCGGTGCCAGCGAAGATGAACTGCACATCCGGCAGCTCCTTGCAGACCTTGATGAGTGTGCCGATGCCTTTCTCCTCAGAAAAGCGGCCGAAGTAAAGGACGTAATCCTTCTTCTCCGTCTCCTTCCACTCCACCTTATCGATGAAGTTGTGCATTGCCACGGTCTTCGTCGCAAACAGAGGATTGCTGTCCATCTTGCTCTTCATGAACTCTGAGCAGCAGATCATGGTGTCAATGTACTTGTAGGTACCTTTCCACTTCCAGAATTCGGCTTCCATCATGCCGATGGCAGATTTCGCCGTGGAACCGTGGATGCACTTTCCTTTCATGCAGTTCACGAAATGACCGCCGAGGCACTTCTCACAGTTCTGGTGCGTGTTCGGATTGTTCAGCATGTGGTTCGGGCAGACCAGCTGGTAGTCATGTGCCGTGAAGATAATCTTACAATCCCTTCCGGTCTCCTTGCGCCACTTCACGATTTCCAGAATGATGGAAGGTGTCAGCTGGTAGTTGAAGTTGTTCAGGTGACAGACATCCGGCTTGAAGTCGTCCAGAACCTTTCTCAGCTGCACCCGCGCTTCCTTGCTGTAGATGGTCTTGATGGGGTAAGTCAGCTTGCTCAGTTTGCTACCGCCATGGAAGTCCATATCAGATGTATAAGCATTGACCCGGTTGCCAACGCAGCGACCCTCGTGCTCCATACCGAAGTACTGAACCTCATGTCCATGCTGTTCCAGTACTTCTCCCAGCTTGAATATATATGTTTCACTACCGCCGTTGGCGTACAGAAATTTATTTATCATTAACACTTTCATCTATGATTTTCTCCTGTATAGCTTCATCGTTTCCCTTACAACCTCATCCCAGTTGTATTTCTTACAGACAAAATCTGCTGCCTGTTGTTTCAGTTTCATAACTTTTTCAGGATGGTCACAGGCATCCTGAATCTTTTCTTTCAAGTCCTCTATATCTGACTTTTTGAAAATCAATGCCTTATCTTCTACGACTTCTGTACATTCGGGAATGTCGGAGACCAGGCAGCAGTTGCCATAGCTCATAGCTTCCAACAGGCTCAGCGGCATACCCTCCAGATCAGAAGGCAAGGTGTAAATATACGCATTACTATACAGTTCGTCCAGTATCTTTCCCTGTACGAATCCTGTAAAAATAATTCTGTCGTCTTCCTTTGCTGATTCCTGCAGTTCTTTCATAAAGGAGTCTGTATCACTGGAACCGCCTGCAATGACCAGTTTCTTATCTGTACAGACATTTTTAAATGCTTCTATCAGATATCGGATGCCTTTTTCCGGTACCAGCCTGCCAAGGAACAAGATATAGGAATTCTCTGTCAGGCCAAACTTTTGGGTAATCAGTTCCGCTTTTCTGATTTCCGGACGGTTTACACCGTTTGGAATGAACCATGTATCTCTGTCATAGGTATTTTTAAAGTAGTCTTGGACACCTTTACTCAGAACGATAATCTCATCTGCATATTTCACGGCATTCTTTTCGCCCTGTCGGATAAACTTTGAACCAAAACCTGATTTCCATTTTTCACGCTGCCAGTCTATTCCATGTATGGTAACTACCACTTTTTTTCCAAACAGCTTTGGCAGCCATGCAAAAAATGCAGGCCCCTCAGCGTGAATGTGTACCACATCATATTTTCCAAATGCACTGTAAAAAGCTGCAAAAAAAGAAGAACTCACAGCTGCAAGCCCTTTTTTCTCGATAGTCGGAACATATTTCTGACGGATTCCTTCATATTCTGTTTTATTGTCATACTCTGCACCACTCACATGATGGCCGGAACGGTTATAACAGGTGACTGTACAGCCATTTTGCACCATTCTGGTGCAAAGTTCTTTTGCCACAATTTCAATTCCGCCTTCTCTGCTCAGTCGCTTCTGACCGAACATAGAGACTGCCAGTTTTCTTTCCATATTATACGGATCCTTCTCTCTTCAGTACTGTCATCACTGTCTTAAACAGAATCTTTATATCCAGTCCAAAGTTCCAGTTACTGATATATTCTGTATCCAGTCTCACTACTTCTTCGAAGTCTGTGATGTCACTTCTTCCACTTACCTGCCACATACCTGTAATCCCCGGTTTGATGGCAATTCTGGCTCTGTGATGCAGTTCATATTTTTGCAATTCATCTTGTAATATAGGTCTGGTGCCCACAAGGCTCATAGTCCCATTGAGCACATTCCAAAACTGTGGAAATTCATCCAGTGATGTTTTTCTGATAAATTCTCCTATCCCGGTTTTTCTGGTTCCATCGGGCAGGATTTTATTTCCTATTACACGGGGGTCGAAATCAATCTTAAACATACGGCCATCACTCATTTTATTCTGTGCCATAAGTTCTGCCCTGCGTTCTTCTGCATCCATATACATGCTTCGGAATTTGTACATTTTAAATGGTTTTCCATTCTGACCGATCCGTATCTGTGAGAAGAAGATCGGACCCGGAGAGCTGATATAAATGGCCGGTGCCACAAAGATAAAGATAATCCCTGTCAGAAGACAGCCTGCCAGTCCACCCAGGATATCCAGTGCTCTTTTGGCAAGTGCCTGTCTGTCCGTAGCATAGTTCATAGTGGTCGTCAGAACTGTATATCCACCTATTGTCTCTACAAATTGTTTCTGTCCGGGGGTGCTTCTGACTTTTGCCAAGTTCACATGAACTGCCATTCCCATTTCCAGCAGTTCATTTATCAGTTCATGGGGATATGGATAAGACGTATCTACATTTACAAAAACTTCATCTACCCATTGCTGACAAATATAGGATGCAGCATTCTTTAAATCTGCCACAACCGGAATTCCTTCAATTTTCCTGCCTGCTATATTTTTATCAATGATTATGAGACCATTGATGTTGTATCGATTATAATTATGATTTTTTACATTCCGGATTACTTTTGACGCAAGATTATAATTTGTTACAATATAGAGTGAATGTTCTCCACCTTCTGCCATTTTATGGATCAGGTGTTTTTTCCATATTATTCTTGTGCCATAGGACAGGAGTACATAAAAGACTCCCATAAGATACAGAACTGTCCTTGAGAAGCTGTGTCCATTGCTGACAGTGAACAGATACAGACCACTTGCCAGTTCTATCAGGATCATCTGCTGGATAACAGAACGTAATTCCTGGTAATAACCTCTCCTCAGAACGCCTTTATAAGATTCAAAAATAATGATCAGAAATAAATCTGCCAGTATTACAAAGAATATCATATTATGATATATTCCCAGTTCAAATAAGTTCCGGACAGAACCATTTCGAACCAGATATGCTAGTATTAAAGACAGAAGTAAACACACAAGATCTATAAATATAAAGTCCTTGTGTTTATACCATCCTCTTGATTTTTTTCTATACATACGCCTTCCTTAGTTTCTCCTTCTTTTTCTCATACTTTTTTTACTATTTCCAACCCAACCTCCATATCCACGCTCCTTCCAAACATTTCTATGGAAACCCAGGCTTTTCTTTTGTGTCTGTTGATTTTTCTGATATAACCTTCCATGCCCTGCAATGGTCCTGTGAGTATCCTGACCTGATCATTCTCTATGATCCCTGTGGACATGGCTACCAGCTGTTCTTCTTTTCCCAGCTTCAGAAGCAGCTCTACTTCTTCCTGAGATAGGGGGATGATCTCATCTCCTGTTCCCAGAAGCCGGGTCATTCCTGTGACTTTTCTCAGGTTTTCAGCCAGCTGTTCCAGATTTTCGGCAATCACGACCACCGGCTTAGCCGGTGGTTTGCTTTGACCCTATAAGGGTCTATTACCGGCACTGGAGTCTAAAGACTCATCGAAATAGGTTCGCCAAGCGCAACATCATTTACCTACAAAGCCCTTTCGGGCTTATCTTTATTTGTTACGTTTTACTGGCTCACCCGTAAACGGGTCAATATACTCTTTCAGTGTCATTTGATCATATTCCAGATCATCCTGTAACTGATTTGCTATATATTCCTGTATTTTCTTTGCATTTTTCCCTACCGTATCTACATAATATCCGCGACACCAGAAATGTCTGTTTCCATATTTGTACTTCAGATTTGCATGTCTTTCGAATATCATTAATGTACTCTTTCCTTTTAAGTACCCTACAAAATACGATACACTTATGCTTGGCGGAATTTCTACTAACATGTGTACATGATCTGGACATATCTCTGCTTCAATAATTTTTACACCTTTTCTTTTGCATAACATACTCAAAATATCTGCTATATCCTGTTTAATTTTTCCATATGCTACTTTTCTTCTATATTTTGGTGCAAAAACAATATGATACTTACAATTCCACTTTGTATGTGATAAACTATTATTATCCATATGGATACCTCCTGTGTATATTAGTGCGGTTGGCGAACCTACATTAATTATACCACCGGAGGTTTTTTTCTGTAAGCTGAAGCAATGCTGACTCACCTGCATAGCAGGTGGTTTATTTGTTTTCCAAAGCTCCGTTTTTCGGATCAGCGAAAAACTCCACAATGGCAAACAGGGCTTTGCCCTAACAATTAAAAAGACATACCCGGGAAAGAGGATTCTTTCCTGGATATGCCATTTGCCTTGAAATCGTTTCTTCTGTTGATAGTAGGGAATAAAGCAGCGTTTCAGTATATCGCTGCTTATGAGCCGCTGACACTGGCAGCGGATGTTCTCTTCTGTGCCTGTTCGCACCTGCATCACATACCACATTGGATATTTTACCTCCGTATTTTGGGTATGCTTCGCCATTCTGCCTGTATTTCAAGACAGATTCTCTTCAAGATATGTAAATCAATATCCTTAAACGCGGCAAAGCGACGATTCAAAGACTATAGACCTTTTGTCTTATCTACACGTTATTATAGCTTTATTGCCAAAAAGATGCAATAATTTTTGGTACTTTTTATCATTTACCTGCTGCTGTATCAGTTGGTGTTTCCGTAGGTTCTGCTGTTGGTCGTACCATCATGTCGTCCAGTACGCCGATATCTTCCTCTGTCTCTTTGCCGGCCAGCTTTTCTTTGTATTCTGTGCGTTCTGCACGTTCCTGGTGGTTTACCTTTACAACAAACAGAAGGCCTGCTACCAGAGCAAGAACCAACACATAGTAGAGCACTGAGGACATGAATTTATTTTTTTTATGTTTGTGTCTGTGAGATTTTCGTGACATTGAACTGTTCCTCTCTTATCAGATTATTTTGCATCTTTTGTGAAGATTGCAAGAGGTCCCATGCCTTTGAATTCGCCTTTGATCACAAGATTTGGCTGTTCAGAAGAGCCTGCTTCATCCTTAACGATCCAGCTCATCAGATCATCTTCTGCATCAGCTGTGTCGTCTGCTTCCTCTTCTTCTTTTTCAGGATATGCGAAGCTCAGTTCAGGCTCTGCAAGGTAGTTAAGCTCTCCTGTAGAAGCATCTGCCTGTACAACAATGCTGTCAGGGATTGTGAATGGCTCTATCTCTGTAAGAAGGCTCAGGTCGCCCTCTGCTGTATCAATGTCAAAGTCTGCATCATTAGCAGTTACAAGACTCTTCCAGTCAACACTGTCGATGTCACAGTTTACCTGTGCGTCAAGGGAACCGGACATATCATAGGAGTAATCATCTGACATCTTGATTGCCATATCTATAAGACTGCTTGCGCTGACATAGTCGTCCAGATTGATGGTCTGTCCGTTGTCCAGTGTAATCTCTTTGTTCTCTGTGTCTGTCAGATCATCGATAAAGTCTGTCAGAGTGAAGCCTGCTTTCTGATCTTTCAGCTTCTCTGCTGCATCAGCTACCTTTTTGTCTGCATATTTCTCAGGAGAAACCTTCTTGGTTACAACAGGAACCTTCTCGATCAGCATTACAGGTCCAAGTGAATCGAAGGTGGCTGTAACTTCGCCTGTGGCTTTGTTCAGCTTCTCAATTGCAACGAAGGTAACTTTTCCTGTTGTCGGATTGATCTGCATCAGAAGTACATCTTTCTTCTTCACATCCTTGGCAGCTTCAATGGTAAGTGTTGTTTTGATAGTGCCATTTGTTTCATATGTAATCTTATCGCCTTCCTTAATAGCCAAATCCACGAAAGGTGTAAGAGGCTCATACAGAGAAGGGTTTACTTTTTGATTTGTGTTTGTTTTAATTGTTTCTGTTGTATCTACCTTAAGGTCTTTCAGAATCTCATTCATGTTTACCTTGATATTATCATCATTTACTTTTGTTACTACCTCTGCAACTTTTTTATCCTTGTAGGCACCTGTATCAACATCTTTTACGATCAGCTGCTGGTTGTTTGACAGATTTCCCTCAACTACCTTTGGAGCTTCCGGAATGATCTGTCCGATACTTGGGGCTGCATATACATTGACAGATGCTGCAATTGTCATTGCTGCAAGTAAAATGCTGAAATATTTTCTTTTCATAAGAATGCCTTCCTTTCTGTCTTCTTCTGGCTCTATTCTTATTAATTTACGGTTACTTTATAACAAGGCGGTTGAAAAACAGCAGCCTGTCATACTTTTTCATAAAATAAACGGATGATCAGTTCCCGGAGTGCATCTTCATCCACATGGAACTCATCATGAAGGTCTCCCTCCTGGTCTGTTCCCGGAAGCTGCTCTATACTGTCCTCTGTGAACTCTGCTTTCTTAAGAGTCTTCACAAGTCCCAGATACTGGCTGCGTGTCACACTTGTCTGGATATAATCATCCATCACATCGAGGGAATCCCATGATTTCTCAAGATCATTCTCATCCATGGACTGCATCTTCTCAACATAGGCTGTGAGATAGGCTTTCTGTCTCTGCATACGGCCCTCATTGCTGAAGGACTCCTCTGTATTCCTGTACTGAAGGAAATCCTTTATGCTGCTGTCATCCAGGGTAACCTGTGCTCCCTGTACCATCTCCGGATATTTCTCCTGAAGATCGTTGTTTGGCACTGTAAGTGTGATCCCGCCTGCCAGCTCATTGATATAGGGCATGGAATCCTGGTTTGTCACTACATAGCGCTTCACAGGGATATCTCCAAGGAGAAGTGATACTGCCTCGCAGAGACTCTCACAGCTTACCTTTCCCCCATCACCGTAGCTGTAGGCATATCCGATGTGCGTGGTATAGAGTCCCTTGTCATTGCCGTTCATTGTATATCTGCGGATATCAGTCATGGTATCACGGTTAATGGAGAGAATGGTCATCCTGCGGTTCTTCTCATCCATCACCACCAGGGCAATACTGTCTGCCCTGGCTTTATTTCCATACTGGGAGGAAGCTTCCAGCTTGCCTGTGGAGTCCACACCGGCATAGAGAATATTTGTGATACGGTTATTATACTGATATTCCTGACCTTTGTAAACAATATTTCTATAACTGTTGCCCACATTGTGGGTGTTCCCTGCAGTGATCTGCATAGATTTCTGCTTTGTCTGTTCCATATGGATAAAAACTGCTGCAAACAAAGCTACAGCCAGGCAGATCACCAGACTGATGATGATCTGTTTCTTATTTACAGGGTTATTTCTTCTTTTCTTTCTCATTCTTCTTAGCGCTCTTTCCATAGCCGTATCCGTAGCCATAGCCGTAACCATAACCGTAGCCATATCCATAGCCATAATGTTTCTCATAAACCGGCGCTTTGTTCAGCACTGCGCCGAGGAGACGGATACCTGCATACTGTATCTGCTGCTTCGCCTTATCAGCCTGTGCCCTGTCTGTCCTTCCGCTCTCCACAACAAGGACGGTTCCGTCGCACTGCTTGGCGATCAGCAGCCCGTCGATAACCAGATTCAGCGGCGGAGTGTCTACGATCACATAATCATAAACGCTTCGCACGAATTCCATCAACTCTGCAAATAGCGGACCTGATACCAGCTCACTTGGGTTTGGTGCCACTGCACCTGTAAAGATCATGTCAAGGTATTTGTCATCTGTGCGGTAGATGATCTTCTCTTTGCTGATATTTCCGCACAGGTATTCGCTTAATCCCTTCTTCTCGCCTACAATATCATATCTGTTCTGTATGGTAGAATTACGGATATCGCAGTCTATAAAGAGGATCCTCTTCTCAAGCCCTGCCATGCTCTTTGCCAGGCGGAAGGCTATTGATGATTTACCCTCATTAGCAACGGAGCTTGTTACAGCTATTGTTTTAATATTGCTTCCACTTAACTGGATGTTTCCACGCAGAACATTGATGGCCTCGTTTACGCGGAAAGATACATCTGATACATGTGGATGTATTACCTCTGTCTGTCTTCCCGTATATCCGGATTCTTTCACAAGATCCTGAAACAGGGATTCAATATTGTTATCTTCTCTGTCCATCTTCTACTCTTTCTTCTCTTCGTAATAAGGAATCACACTAAGTACCGGGATATCCAGATATCTCTTCAGATCATCCTCTGTCTTTAATGTAGTGTCTGTCATGTAACGTACGCAGATCAGTCCACAGGCTGCGATAAGTCCCAGCAGAAGTCCAATCGCCAGATATTTTGTCAGTGCAGGAGTGATCTCATCCACTGCCTCTGCCTCTGAGTAATCGATAACTGTAGGTTCGCTGCTTCCTACCACCTGGTAAATACGGTCCAGTCCG
>NZ_JBWJVP010000263.1:0-17519 GCF_056339915.1 Blautia sp. ZXY-1-B12
TGCGTACCTGGGTAAAGGTCTGCCGGACCTTTACTCAGGTATGCAGCGCAAATAAAAGTGGGCGGCAACATAAGCGCCGCCCATCAGATATCAATTATTAGTTTGCGTATGCACTCTCAAGAACCTGCTGCATTGTCTTTATAAATCCAGCTTCATCAAGGCTTCCAGCTGCATAGTCAGCAAATACCTGACCTGTATAGTTCTGTGCGATACCTTCTTTGAAACCTGGAATTGACCAGTGCCATGCGGATGTCTTTCCTGCGTTCTGATAATCAGTAATTGTCTGAGCAAACGGATCATCGCCTACGATTGTGCAGGATTTAAATGGGCTTACGAATCCAGCTTCTTTTACGAGGACTTCCTGAGCTTCATCTGTTGTCAGCCACTGAAGGAATGCTTCTGCTGCTTCTACATTACCATCTTTGTATACGGACCACCAGGATGGGGAGCTTGTAAGGATTGTATCCTGTCCATCTTCGAATGCGTACGGGATCATACCAACTTCGAAGTTACCAGCTTCTTTGTAAGCATCAGCATCGTCACCAACCATTGTGGCACCAATCCAGGAACCCTGTGTAACAAATGCATATTTACCTGATGAGAAGTTCAGAATCTGCTGATCATATGTACCGGATACAAGGAGTGCCGGATCAGAATACTGATTCAGAAGACCTACAAATTTAGCAAAATCTGTAAAACGGGCTTCGTCAAGTTTACCGCCATCATTGAGCATGTCAATGTAAGTAGTGTCATCTCTGTCAAGACCTTCATCCAGATATGTACCAAATAAATGGTTACCGGTTGACCAGTAAAGGTTAACTGGTTCTGCTGCATAACCTACAACTGCTGTCAGTCCAAGTTCATCTTTCTTGGAGTCGATTGTCTCGAATGCTTTCTGAATTGCATCCGGACTTGTTAATGTGGAAGGATCAACTCCTGCTTTATCAAGGATATCTTTATTATAAGCAAGACCAATTGCTTCTGTTGTATATGGGAAACCGATTGTACCCTGGCTCTCATCAACATAAGCTGCATCTGTATCAGAAGCCCATTTCTGATCACTCATATCTACTAACATATCTGTCCAGTTAGCAAAGTCTGCTCCACTACCATTTACGAAGATATCAGGCATGTTATCTGACTGATAGTATCCTTTCAGAGTACCCTGAATATCGATTCCACCGCCCATGGATTCGATTTCTACTTTAGTTCCTGTTTCTTTCTCATACATTTCAGCTAATTTCTTCAGCTGAGCGTCAACTTCGATCTTACCATTTACAAGACGAATACTGTCACCGTCTGCTGCCTGTACGGATACTGCTGCCGGAACCATTGATGCGATCATAGATACTGCTAAAAGTGTTGCAAATACTTTTTTCTTCATTTTCGTCACCTCGTCATTTTTTTAACTGTTTCTTTTTACCTTTTGCGCATAAGGTTTTTTGATAGTTGTATAATACCACTTTGTTTCTGAAATAGCAAGACCTTTTTCGCATAAGTTTTAATTTTTTTATCTTTCTTTTTCGTCATTTGTTAAATATGCACAATTTATTTTTTCTATCTTATTACACTATGTCCAAAAAAGTGCTACTTTAAGGTCAAAAAAGTGCATACTCTTTGAATTGTATCCTATGGCTTGTGCCTGTTTTTCCTTCGTCAGACAAGTAAAAACTTCTGCGCAGAACATTACGGAATAATTTCCTGTAACATAATAAAACAGCATTTCAGGTTCTGCACCCGAAATGCTGTTTTATTATGTCTTATTCATTTTGTTTCCGTTTATGCTGCCTGTTCTTTTTTCTTACCGGTGATTGTAAGCAGATGGCTCTTGATCAGTACCGGACGTACTGCATTGTAGATCACTGCTACAAGAATCACCGAAACAACTGCATTGAATAATGTCGCTACAGCACTCATTTTTGCAAGTGCCTGTGCCAGTTCCTGAGGCTGTCCGAGAATATACTGTTTGTAGAAATATCCTACGATCGGATCTGCCACAACATTAAACGCAAGACCTGCTACAGAGGCAATCACACTCCATTTGAAAACGTATTTCTTATCTGTACTTTCATTAATCTTTGCAATCTTATGTGCTACCAGACCTGTGATCAGGCCAATACAGAATTTTAGTACAAATGTCTTTGGTGCGCCTGTAATATATACAGGATCCATCAGGTCTGCGATTCCCATTCCAATGGCACCGGACAATCCGCCGTATACACCGCCGATCAGAAGTGCTGCCAGTACGCAGAATGCATTTCCGATATGGATGGATGTTGCATCACCGCCCGGTACAGGGATCTTAATCTGCAGGAATGTAAAAGATACATAGCATAACGCAGCCATAAGAGCTGTCTCTGCAAGTTTTGTAATTGTGCTGTTCTGAGTATTCATAATAACTGTCCCCTCTCATATGATCTGATAGAAGGCCCATATCAATAAGCCAGATTGCCTGTTTGATTCTCACTATCAGATTTTTTATATATTGACGCATCAATATGTTGAAGTTATCATACGCGAAATGTGTCATTATTTCAATGACCAATTTTTTGAATTTTTTAGAGGTCAGATTAAATATTATGCAAAAAGCCCTCCGTCTGCATGCTGCTCACATGAAAACAGAGGGCTTCATTATTCTATTCGGTTAGATTCTTGCTACGCCTGATTTTCTTGCTGCTTCTGCTACAGCCTTAGCTACAGCGTCTTTTACGCGTGGGTCAAAGGCTGCCGGAAGAATATATTCCGCTGTTAATTCTTCGTCGCTTACCAGACCTGCGATTGCATATGCTGCTGCAACTTTCATTTCATCGTTAACATCTGATGCTCTTGCGTCCAGTACACCACGGAAGAGTCCCGGGAAGCAGAGTACGTTGTTTACCTGGTTCGGGTAATCAGAACGTCCTGTGGATACCACTGCTGCGCCTGCTGCTTTTGCTTCGTCAGGGAAGATTTCAGGTACCGGGTTTGCACATGCAAAGATGATAGGATCTTTTGCCATTGAGCGGACCATATCCTGTGTCAGTGTTCCAGGTGCGGATACACCGATGAAGATGTCTGCGCCTTTGATCACTTCTGCAAGAGTACCTTTCTCTTTGTTGAAGTTTGTAATCTTAGCCATCTCTTCTTTAATCGGGTTTAATCCTTCTCTTCCTTCGTAGATTGCACCCTTTCTGTCTGTCATGATTACGTTTTTAAGTCCCATGGACATTAACAGTTTGATGATAGCGATACCTGCAGCACCTGCTCCGGAAGTAACGATCTTCACTTCATCAAGCTTCTTGCCAACCAGTTTCAGCGCATTGATAACACCTGCAAGTGTGATAACTGCTGTTCCGTGCTGGTCATCGTGGAAGATCGGAATATCACAGCATTCTTTCAGTTTCTTTTCGATTTCAAAACATCTCGGTGCGGAAATATCCTCAAGGTTGATTCCTCCAAAGGATCCGGCCAGGAGGCTTACTGTCTTAACGATCTCATCAACATCTTTACTGCGGACGCAGAGCGGAATCGCGTCTACACCGCCGAATTCTTTAAAGAGTACACATTTGCCTTCCATAACAGGCATACCAGCTTCCGGTCCGATATCTCCCAGTCCAAGTACCGCGGTTCCGTCTGTTACAACAGCAACTGTATTCCAGCGTCTTGTCAGATCATAACTCTTGTTTACATCCTTCTGGATCTCCAGACAAGGCTGAGCAACACCTGGTGTGTAAGCAAGGCTTAAAGCATCTTTGGAATCTACTTTGGCTCTTGATACAACCTCAATTTTACCTTTTAAGTCATAATGCATTTTTAAAGATTCTTTTGCGTAGTCCATTTTGTTTTGGCTCCCTTCTGCACTCTTTTTTTGAGACGCCTACATTGTAACATTAACTCGGCTCAGATTCTACTGTTTTTCTGACCTTTTTTTATCAAAATAACTAAAACAGCATCTTTCTGCAGAAAATTGTGAAGATGCTGTTTCAGTTACGGGACTTTATCATCTGATATCAAGGGCAAAAAGGAGCTTTATATCATTATTTATCTGTATCAAAATGTACTTCTGTATCGGCAACTGCCCGCTCATCCAGGAGCTGTTTGAAGGTCTTGGTCTTTGCTTTTTCTTCGTAGTCATCGGACCAGTAGTAGCCTTTCAGCTCATCCATATACTCATAGTAATCACAAAGATAGATATATACTGTGGAAATATCCCTGTCCTGTATTGCATAGGTGCCCGCATTACCGTTTGCCACTCCGCCATATGGCATGATATCTCCATTGGCATCCAGCATAACAGCAAAATATTTTGTTTCCGGATCCTGCATTTTCATAGTGATCTCAAATGGTGTTTTCGTAATGGAGAGAACACCGTCTCCATTTTCATCTACCACATTTACATCCTTTTCAACCGTATCGGAAGTATTTTTCTCTACATCTACGTTGAACTTCCAGTCACCCTTCAGTGTCCATGAGTTATATCTGTTATTACCTTCATTTGCCTCAGGATATCGTTCATAATACTCATTCCACATCTCAGTGAAAAACTGATGTTCCAGATTCTTCTGCTCTTCTGTCAGGCTCTCATAATCTGCATCATCTGTGCTGATTCCATGCTCTGCCATTTTCTGATTATATTCATCCCACAGATCCTGAGGGATATCCGGAGTGGTATCCTGGTCATCCGGAAGAGTACCCACAATATCTTTCAGATCCAGCTCCATGGCAAACCTGTCAGGTACTTTGATGTCTTTGACATAATCGCTGATTGCCGGACCTCCCACCTGAGGAAGCTTCTCATCACTGTATTCATCCATTCCCAGTACCTGGGCTAACTTATCAAAACTAAAGTCCTCGGAATCTACATCAATCCCTTTTTCTTTGAAAAATGCATTACGCACCTCATAAAATTTTGTCCATCCTGCATCATCCACTGTCATATCTTCTACAGGAATACGCAAAACTCCTGCATAGGTGTTATCATCCAGCATTTTTCCATCCAGATAAGCATTGAACAGATTATTTTTTTCATCCATGTAATCATATTTCACTGTAGAATTCTCGCTGAGCTTAATATCGGGTTTTCCATCAGATGTAATGAATGTATCCGGAAATTTATCCTCTGTATGGATTGTCATGGACAGGTACAGAGCCATTTCATTACAGTATACTTCTGAAAGCGTGACAGTTGTTCCATTTACTGTTTTACTGTATGATTCATTGTCTTTCGTTTTATCTGCATTGTTATTTTCTGTTGTATTCTGATCCTCAGCCTGAGCACTTTGAGGATTACCTCCGTCCTCCTGACTTTCATCAGTATCTGCCAACTCTCCATCTTCTGCAGAATCTGTCAACTGCTTTGCATATTTCGAATAATCGCCATAAAATCCCATGGAATTACCGAGCTGCTTAAATACATTTCCAACCAGAGGGATGTTCTCTGCAAATGCCGGATTTGTGATACATACTGTTGAAAATACAGCTGCAGCTGCCAGTCAGTCCCAAAGCTGTTTTGTATACTGTTTTGAATTTCTTGTGCGATTTTGCTGTTCCTGTGGATTTCTTTCCGGAACTTCCTGTTGATTTTTCTGTTGATTTCTCCTGTAATCTTTGCACCATATTCTCTGTATTTTCCGTATGTCCAGAAGCTGCTGCCATTTCTCTGATTCTGGAAAATGCTTCGTTTTTTGCATCTTCTGCCTGCTTTGGCAATGGAAACTCTGCCTGCATGATTTCCTCTATCGCATTGTCATTTCTGTTATTCTTTTCTTTATCAAAATCCAACTTCTTCGCCATGATCACTTCATTCCTTTCTTGAACTTACTGTTATGTTTCCTGCTGTTACTGATCCTGTTCTCAGATTTTCATTCTGATATTCTGCAAACCTTCTGCTATCCCTGTGAATTCTCTGTTTTTCTTTTTTTTCTGCTGCAGTCTCTTCTTCTGAATATTATCTTCTGCTGAAGTATATTCCTGCTTTAGCTGCATACGGGCTCTGACCAGTCTGGTTTTTACAGTGTTTTCATTCATATTTAATATAGAAGCAATGTCTGCGATCCGAAATCCCTCTACATAATACAGAACCAGTATGATCCTGTAGGATTCGTCCAGCATTCCAAGCATTTCCTTGAACTCAAATTCCTC
Organism: Blautia sp. ZXY-1-B12; assembly: GCF_056339915.1. NCBI lineage: Bacteria > Bacillati > Bacillota > Clostridia > Lachnospirales > Lachnospiraceae > Blautia > Blautia sp. ZXY-1-B12. Next base: position 6,121 of record NZ_JBWJVP010000263.1, read on the forward strand.
AATGGACATATCCTGTCCGGGGACTTCCGGAAGTTCTTCAGCTCTGCTGAAATTTTTGTAGTGTCTGTGGATTTTATTGCATTCATTGATCAGAATACGGATCATCCAGGTTTTGAAATATTCCGGATTTTTCAATGTATGTATTTTTTCAAAGCAGGTAAGTATGGTATCCTGCATGGCATCTGCGGCATCCTCATCATTATCAAGGATTCCCCTCGCCACCTTGTACATTGCCAGAGAATTCTTTTCCATCAGTTCCAGAAATGCATCCGCATCTCCTGAGATGGAGCGTTTTACCAACTGTATCAAATGCTGATCCTCCTTGCTTAGAGTTTTATGTGTTACTGTTTACTTCATGTCCAGTAGCTCTTATGTTTTTACAAATATGTTTCATTCGAATGAAGCTTTGTTGTTTTGTTTTACACTTATTAGATGGGGAATTATAGAGAAAAGTTTCATATCTTTTAAATAAATTTTCAGGTATCGGATTTTTATAGTTATTATAACTTCTCGTCCGCATATAATTGTAATACAACCAAATTATAATCTCTGGATTTTCCTACAAAAAAAGCGGCACATTTCTGCGCCGTTTTTTTATCACTCATAATCTTTCTTAACGTTTTTTTTATTCTTCAGCATTCAACCTCTTCTGATACATAGACTGGAGCAGGAATTTTCCTGTCTCTGTTTTGAATACTTTTTCCAGCATGTTTCTCACATTGTTTCCGGAGAAATTACCCTCATCTGCATTTACCAGATAATCTGCTTCTATCATGATCTGATAATCAATACCATCGATTCCGGTTATTGTATGATGATGACTTACAATATAAGAAACACGATCTACAAATTCTTTCGGCAGATCTGAATCTGCGAAAAATTCCTTTATCAGTGCCGCACTTTCTTCCTCCTGATGTTTACCGTTGGCATTTCCGTATTTTACTCTGCAGAGAGGGCAGGCAATATCATGGACAACCGCAGTAACCTCCACCAGCTTCTGCTGCTCCGGTGACAGATTTTCGCCTTCCGCGATTGTTTTTGCATATGCGTATACTTTCATGAAATGGTTGATGTCATGAAGATCTCCCTTGGAATACTCTACCATTTTCTTTATAACTTCTGCTACTGTCATGTTTTGTTCCTGCCTTTCTCTTACGGGTTTCGTTACTTATGCACTCCGTTCTCAGTAACCGGGTTTATCTTATTCTGAAAAACAGCAGAATCTTTCGATCCTGCTGTTTACAATTATCAATTATTTGCAGAGTTCCTCTGCCATAGCCTCAATCTCCGCTTCGTTTGCTTCGCTTAAGGAAGAAGTGATCTTTACATTATTTTCCAGCCATGTAATGTTTTTGCTCTTTTCGAACATTCCCTGCATGATTCTTGCTGCTGCAGGTGCCCAGCTTCCGTTTTCGATGAGACCGATAGTGCGGTTCTGGTAGCTGCGTTCTGTAAGGTTCTCAATGTAGGTACGCATAAATGGGAAAATATCTCCGTTGTATGTAATTGTGGCAAGTACCAGTTTGCCGTAACGGAAAGCATCTTCCACTGCTTTTGCCATGTCATCTCTTGCAAGGTCAAATACAGTTACTTTCGGGCAACCTTTTTCTTCCAGTTTCTGTGCCAGAAGTTCTACTGCTTTCTTTGTGTTTCCATATACAGATGTATAGGCGATCACAACACCTTCGCTCTCTACTTTGTAGGAGGACCAGATATCGTATTTCTCAATGTAATGTCCCAGATTCTCTGTAAGGATCGGTCCATGAAGCGGACAGATTGTCTGGATATCCAGAGTTGCGGCAGCTTTCAGAAGTTTCTGAACCTGTGCACCGTATTTTCCAACAATTCCGATATAGTAACGGCATGCTTCGCAGTCCCAGTCTTCTTCTACGTCAAGTGCTCCGAATTTGCCGAAACCATCTGCTGAAAACAGAACCTTATCAGTGCTGTCATAGGTAACCATAACCTCCGGCCAGTGAACCATTGGTGCAAATACAAAAGTCAGCACATGTTTTCCAAGTGTCAGGCTGTCACCGTTTGCAACCACCAGCTTCTTTCCGTCCAGATTCAGGTTTCTGAAGAAATTTCCCATCATAGTGAAGGTCTTGATATTTGCAACTACGGTTGTATCAGGATATACTTTCATGAAGTTCTCGATATTTGCGGCATGATCCGGCTCCATATGCTGTACTACCAGATAATCCGGTTTCGCACCGTCCAGGACCTTGGCTACATTTTCAAGCCATTCATCTTTGAAATTAGCATCTACGGTATCCATAACTGCAATCTTTTCATCCATGATCACATATGAATTATAGGACATACCGTTTGGCACTACATACTGACCTTCAAACAGATCTATCTGATGATCATTTACACCTACATAATAAATATCATTTCCGATTTTCATGATAAAATGTTCCTCCTTAGCAATATCCGAGCCGGTCAAATCCGGTTAAAATTTCCAATTCTTTATTTCTGAACCTATTATATTCACATTCATATCGTTCGTCAAGTCTCATTTTATCTCTAAAATTTCACCCCTTAACTCATATATAAAAAGTAATACTGTCGTTTTATTTAATACTTATTCTGGTAAAATTCCATATTCCTTATATAACCGTTTTCGAGTCTCTGCATTTGTCACAACAGACTGTATTTCTGCACTTCTTCCATCCATAATCAGACGATTAAGTAAAGTGCTTAATCGTTCTTCGCCGATTGCTTCTCCAATCGCTATGCCCTTTGCTTCTCCAATCGCTATGCCCTTTGCTTCTCCAATCGCTATGCCCTTTGCTTCTCCAATTGCCCTCCCCCTTGCTTCTCCAATTGCTTTTGCCTCTGCTTCCGCCTCTTTTTGAAGCCGTTCGAGCCTTTCAGATTCCAGTTCAAGAACTTTTCCACCCATAATCTCACCTATTCCTTTCCGGACTGTTTTTTCATTCCTGCATATATAGTCCGCTATTTCTATGATCAGTTTATTTAAATTCATGTATAAAGCCGTCTTATCTGCTCCTGAAAGTTCTCTTTCCAGATTTATCCGGATTTCCTCATAGTCATTTAGCAAACTCTGGAACATTTCCGGATTCTCACTCATTTCATGAATATCCTTTTCATATCGCATAATATAAAACGGCAGAAGCATCAGTAAATTTTTTTCAAAAATACTGTTTCTCGTATATGTCTCCAATTTCATTGTCGGAACCCAATAATGTACTATTTTCTCATCCGAAAGTACCATCTCTATCTCCAGAAAATCCGGCGTATTCTTTCCGCTTCTCAAATATAATACGCAGGACTTTGGAAAATCCATCCTGTATTTGCGTCCCTGTTTCTGTGCATTTTCAATTGCTATGGAGAAATCATATTCTATCATACGAATTGCCATAGTTGTATCGTCTGCACTTTGACATTCAATATGATACAATTTACCAGCAATCTTTAAACAGGAATCCGTGATAATCTCTCCGTTTTCCTGCTGGTGTTCATTGCGCAGCTGCACAATCGGTACATTCTCCGGATAAGAAGTATGGAATACTTCATTAATCAAAGGTACTGCCAGATATGGCATTTTCTCAATCATTGTACGAAATACATCATCAAATATCGTATTATTCATTAGATACCTCACTTCTATTCTAACATACGGCAACAATGTTTGAATACCCAATTTGCACAAATATCATAAATCGGATAATCTTTATCTTTCGTACATGCTTTCATAAAGGGAAATAGATGACCGACTGGTCTGGAACTCAGATATATAAATTCAGTGTAACAAACGCATGCTGTTCCGTCAATCAATAGTTTTCGACACATCAACACTGCTTTTGAAAATTTATTCCTTACGTTTCAGTAACAAATTCTCAGTTCACAATACACAAGGCTGTCACACTACATAAGCAATTAGTGTAACAGCCTCTTTTCTATTCTCTGAGATCAGGCTCACGAAATCCTGCCGTCTTTCATTTCAAATACAGTATCAACGATATCCATAGTAGATTTTCTGTGTTACGTAACGTAATTTCTGTTTATACTTCACCATTTTTTAATTTTCGTTCTAACTCTAAAACTTCTTTTCTGCACAATTCTATCGCATCATTACAGGTTTCCACATCATCACCATCTATCTCTATGCTATCGTCACCAGGATATCTGGTTGAAAAATAGAAACCATCTATCATTCTCATATGTGTCTGCGTATTTTTTGAAAACTCTGCTCCCATATTTCCTTTTAGAAATTTCATCAATCTGTTCAGACTATGTGTACGCAAAATATTTTCAAAATCTTTCTGTTGTATAGCATCATCCGGTTTATAGTATTCTGAGATCAGATGCTTCATATATTTTTCGCATATTCCCTGCGCCATGGCACCCATCATATTTGCAACTATCCCCGCATCATAAGAGGCTTTAAAATATTGAAAATCATTTTCTGCAAAATCAAAATAACTGTTCAAGGCCATATCTGAATTCCTTCCTTTCGCACATTTGTATAATACAGCATTTTGTTCCTTTTCCAGTCATCGCCAACTACAATTTTCATATCCGTTTCTGCATCATCCAATTCCTCAGAGGATACTTCTGATTTTAGAAGATAAAGATATTTTTTAAGTTCCGGCCGGGAGCGGAATGACTCTGACAGTTCCAGAAACAGATCAACATCACTGCTATATTTCTCTTCTCCCCGTGCACAACTGCCATACAGATATATTGTCTTAATATAAGGCCTTATGCATGATGACTGAATAGTTCGTAAAGCATACTCCGCTGCATCTCTCTGCCGTTTTGATCTGATACATGTCAGCATTTTCTATTCCTCCGTTTTCTCTGTATATTATTTCCAGATTATGCTTACATTTTCTGCTTCAGGATTTCTTTGTAAAAAAATTATAACATTCCTTATCTTCTATGTCTATCTTCCATTTATCTGGTGAAAAATTAGAGTGTATTATTGTTACTTTCTTTTATTTTCCTTCAAAGATCTGAGCGATCGGTGAATCTGCAGACAGTATCACTGTTTTGTCCTCACCTTTCATAGATGTCTTCAGCGCATCCAGGCTTCTCACAAATGAATAAAACTCACTCCTGTCCTCTTCTCCATAAGCCTGCGCAAGGATTTTCATATATTCCTGCTCACCCTCCGCCTCCAGGATCTCTGCCTGTTTTTTGGCATCGGAAATCTGGATTGCTACTTCTTTGTCTGTTTTATTTCGGATCACCTTTGCTTCAGAGTTTCCCTCTGCCTTGTAAGTCGCTGCAATATTATCCCGTTCAGAAATCATTCGTTCATACACAGCTTCCTTATTATCATCTGGCAGGTCCAGCTGCTTGGTTTCGAATTTGAGAAGTTCGATTCCATACTGATCCATGTTTGTTCCTATTGCCTCCATGACCATATCAGACAGTTCTCCGTCACGGCTTGTGATCACCTGATCCTGTGACATACTGCTGATTGCATTTTTAGTGGCATTATACACAGCAGTATTAATTCGGCTTTCACCACTTTCCACAGAAGAGTTTAATGTCTGTGCAAATTTAAGCGGGTCGCTGATTTTCCAGAGAACATAGCTGTCGCTGATCATCGTTTTCTTATCTTTTGTAATTACATCAGATGCTGCCAGATCACACAGCAGTGTTTCCTTTGGCAATGACTGTGTACTCTCTATAAACGGAATCTTAAAACTGATTCCCGATGAGCTGATCACCCTGTCAACCTTACCAAACTGACGGATCAGCTTATATTCATTTTGCTGGGTTACTGTTACCGACGCTCCGACAGCTGCAACCACTGCAGACACACCAATTAATATTCCAATTTTCTTACCTTTCATAAATTAGTCCTTTCCAAATTATATCTCTATCCTTCGTATTTCATTTACCAAAACACTTTTTATATGAAATATTTTCTGTCATTTCTTTATTCGTTCTCAGAATCATTTAAATCTTGTGTGTCCTGAGCAGGATCTGTGTTCAGTGTCTCTGTCGGATTTTCTGAACTGTTCCCTGTAAAAGAATCTAACGGCAGAACCTTCTGCACTCCATCTCCATTATCAATCACAATCTTCATTCCCGGCAGCACATCTTCCATTGTCTCATAGAACATACGCTTCTTTGTGATCTCCGGATTCTTAACATACTCCTCATACATGGCATTAAAACGTGCAACCTCAGCTTCTGCTTCATTAATCCTTACCTGTTTCTGCGCCTCAGCATCCTGAATGATCTGGTCTGCTTCTGCCTCAGCCTCCGGAAGCTTTTCGTTTCTGTATTTATTGGCATTATTCAAAGCAGTTTCTTTTCCCTGCTTGGCAGTTTCTACTGCTTTAAATGCTTTCATAACCTCCTGTGTGGGCGGTTCTGAATCCTGGATTGTGATATTCACAAGCTGAATCCCCAGATCCTGTTCCTCCATCTGCTTCAGGATCATTTCTTTAATCTTACTCTGGATCTCACCTTTTCCGGTGGTAAGCACTTCATCCACATCATAACTTGCGATTACTGTACGGATACAGCTTTGAGAAATATTTTTTAGAATATCTTCCGGTTCCTCTGAATTATAAAGATATTTTACCGGTTCTAAAATTCTGTACTCAACAAAGAAATCTACATCAATAAAGTTATAATCCGAGGTAATCATAATGCCCTCATTCTCAACCACCGAATTATCTCCCATACTATATCCAATAGGAAATCCCTGGATCGTTGTATTTACTTTCTGTACCTTCTGTATAAAAGGAATCTTAAAATGCAGTCCTGTTTCTGCCACTGCCTTCGGCACTCCGAAAGTTGTCAATACTGCCTGTTCCTGCTCCTGGATCTGATAGGTAGCATCTCCTGCAAGCCCTGCAATAATCACCAACCCTGCTGCTCCTATTACAATACGTTTCACATGTTTTCCCGGCTTCTGTAATTTTTTAAATGGATTTACTCTTTCGTTCACTTTTCTCCTCCGTTTCACCATTTGGCATAATTAAATTTTTTGCTTCTAAAAATTTCTGAAGAAAAGAAAAAGACTTTCATTTCAGACATAACATGAGCTCTTCTCTTAATGTCTAAAACAAAAGTCTTGCCGATTATATCATAATGCGGGCATTCTTAATCTGCCGTTCTGACGCATTTATGTACCATTTATAGGAAAAACAAGTCCAGTTCTTCATAACGATGGCCGCTACTCCCTTTTCTTTGAGCAGCATCATATCATAACTATTTACAAAATGCAAGAAATATTTTTCTCAAACGCCCCATATAGTCCTCAGCGTTTCCAAATCCTTATTTATAATTTGCATCTGATTCTGCTCATTAAATTTTCTCAACGGAAGCAGGTTATAATAATTCTCAATGATGATCCATCCTTCATAGCCATGTTTTTTCAGGATTTCCATCTGAGGGAAGAAATCTGTGTTTCCCTCTCCCAGCAGGCAGCCGCCTGGTTCATTGATACCATCTTTTACATGAAGCTGACTATCCATATATGGATAAAGCCCCTCCAACTGTTCGCACTGATCCATGTTAAAATTAAATTTGAAATTCTGTGTATCAAAGTGTATTGTCAGATTCGGCATATTAATTTCTTTCAGAAGCTGAATCTGTTCTTTATAATCCAGCGCATTTTCTGTCATAACAGTAATATCTTTCTTTTCTGCTTTTTCGCAAATAAATCTCAGTGCATCCTTTGTTGCTTCTACATGAGATTCTTCTGTGATCAGATTTCCAAGGAAGTTTGGAACCATGATCTTGGATATTCCCATTTCTGCCGCTACCTGAACTGCCAGTTCCATCTGGTCATACGCGATCTTTCCATTCTCTGTATCTTTTCCATGGATAAATTCATGATCCATCACATCATTAAGAACAATAGACGGATATTCGATTCCTAACCTGTTTCCCTCTTCAAGATACGCTTCCTGAACCTGTTTCTGAGCTAACGGATAACCCCATTCATAACTTCCAAGTTCAAGTTGAATTCCATCCAGTCCAGCTTCCTTTGCAATCTGTGGTCCAAAATATCCACCACCAGGAAGTCCCCATGCCACACAGCCAAATTTAATCTTTTTCTCCATATATGCCACCTACTCTAAATTTGCATGATTCTTAAACATTTCTTCTTCTGTTTTTCCAAGTTTCTTCATAAGAATCATAATAACTGCATCATAAACGATCCAACTCATCTGTTCAAACGCATTTCCCATAGGCTGAGCAGATTCACTTGTATCTTCCAGGTTACTCTTTGGAGTTGCACCCGGAATTACGATACAGCTTTCACATACCTTGCCAATGGAAGCTTCCGGATGAATTGTTACTGTCACAACAGATGCTCCTGCTTTTTTTGCTTTATTTGCCATAACAATCAAACTGTCAGTTTCTCCTGAACCTGAACTGATAATAAGAAGATCTTTTTTTTCAATTGCCGGTGTTGTCGGTTCTCCCACAAAGAATACTTCCAACCCCAAATGCATCAGGCGATTTGCAAACCCTCTTGCTACAAACCCAGAACGTCCAGCTCCTGCTACAAAAATATGCCTAGCTTTAATAATCTCATTAGCAAACTTTTCAAGTGAAGAAGAAGAAATATGTTTTGCATTTTCTGTCAATTCTTCAAGAATTTCCTCCAGTATAATTGAATTTTCCATTTCTATCATCTCCTTTTCCATTGCCTTTTTTATTCAGGCTTTTATTTTTCTGGAAAATTTGAATCCGGTCTGTTTAAACCAGTCAATATAAACTGCAATCAGAATTACAATACCCTGTACAATATACTGCCAGGAAGAGTCAATACCAAGAAGGTTCATACCATTTTTCAGAACACCGATTACAATTGCACCGATAACAGTTCCTGCGATGGTACCACGACCTCCGTTCATACTTGTTCCACCAAGAACAACTGCAGAAATCGCATCCATTTCAGCTCCGTCTCCCAGTGTCATCATTGCAGTAAAAGTACGTCCTACTGTAAGGATTCCTGCTAAAGATGCAAGTAACGCACTATATACAAATACGAAAAATGTAACCTTTTTTACATTAATACCAGAATATTCAGCAGCCTGTTTATTACCACCAACTGCATAAATATGACGGCCTAATTTTGTTTTATTAAGGATAAAAGAAGAAACTGCAATTACTGCAACAATACAATATAACTGAATCGGAATTCCAAAGATAGTACCCATTCCCCAAAAAGTATAGCTGTCATCAAGAACAGAAATTGTCTGAGCCTTTGTATAAACACGGGCAATACCACGACCGATATTCATCATTGCAAGAGTAACGATAAATGCCGGAATATTTGTAGAAGAAACAATGTAACCGTTAATAAGACCAATTACAACTCCAGCAAGGATTCCTCCAAGGATACCAACATAAACAGGAAGTCCATTCCATGAAATGAGTCCTGCACTGATACATCCTGAAACCGCAATTACTGATCCTACAGAAAGATCAATTCCTGCAAGCAGAATTACGAAAGTCATTCCACATGCCAGAAACAAATTGATTGTAATCTGTCTGACTACATTAAATAGGTTTGTAACTGTTGCAAAACTGCTGGTTGTAAAACTTAATACAACGCAAAGAATAACCAGTCCCGCAAGAATACCCATATTAGATTTAATTGTCTGTATTACAGATAAATTTTTCCAGTTTTTATTTTCCATAATCGTCACCCTATTTCCTTTGTCGCAAACGCCATAATTTTTTCCTGATTAAATTCATTTCTGTTCAATATTCCTGTGGTGTGTCCCTGATTCATTACCACAATACGATCGCACATGTTGATCAGCTCCGGCATCTCCGAAGATATGAAAATAATTGATAAACCTGTTGCTGTCAGATCATCAATCAGATGATAAATATCTGATTTTGTTTTTACATCAATGCCTCTTGTCGGCTCGTCCAGAATAAGAATTTTTTCTGTGACCAGAAGCCATCTGCTGATAATAACTTTCTGCTGATTACCTCCTGAAAGCTTTCCGATTTCCTGCTCTATAGAGGAATATTTTGTCTGCATAACTTCATCAACATATTTTCTGGCAAGTTCAATTTCTTTCTTCCTGTTATATCGGCCTTTTTTCAAAAATTTGTCCAATATTTCAATCGTTGCATTAAAACGTATTCCCTGGATCGGATAAATTCCTGACTGCTTTCTGTCTTCCGGAACAAGTCCGATTCCTGCATTTATTGCAGTTTTTACATTTTTAATATCAACTTCTTTATTTTCAATATAGATATGTCCGCTATCCTTATGACGAAGTCCAAAAATACATTCCATTGTTTCACTTCGTCCGGATCCAACCAGTCCTGAGAACCCAAGAACCTCTCCTCTTCTCAGTTCAAAATCAACATTTTTTACTTCTTTTCCAGAAGCAAGTTTTTCTACCTTGAGAATAATATCATCTGAATAGTTTTCATGTTTCTGATACAAATCTCCAAGTTTTCTTCCAACCATGAGCGCCACCAGATCATCATGTGTGGTCTCTTTTGTCACTACTGTATCGATATATTCACCATCTCGCATAACTGTGATACGATCAGTGATTGCATCCAATTCAGCCATTCGATGACTAATATAAATAATTCCAACATTCTTTGCTTTTAAAGCTTTGATCGCCTCAAAAAGAGCATCTACTTCATTTTCTGTCAAAGATGAAGTCGGTTCATCCATAACGATTATTTTTGCGCCAAAGGAAATAGCGCGAATAATTTCTACCATCTGCTGCTGTGCAATATTTAAATCTCGGATAAATTGAGTTGATTTCAGATCAAGGTGCATAGAATCCAAAAATCCCTGCGCCATTTCATTCATTTTCTTTTTATCGACAGTACCTGCTTTTGTTTTTGGTTCCTGTCCAATAAAAATATTTTCTGAAATTGTCATATCTGGAATCAACATCAGTTCCTGATGTATAATACGAATTCCGTGCTCTTTTGCGCTCTCAACACCTGTAATTTCTACTTCTTGTCCATCAACCAGAATCTGTCCGCTGTCTTTTGTATAAACTCCACCGAGAATTTTAATCAATGTAGATTTTCCGGCACCATTTTCACCTAAGAGAGCATGAACCTCACCTGCTTCCAATTCCAAGTGATTGTTCTTCAGCACAGAAACTCCGGAAAAAGACTTACAGATATTTTTCATTTCCAATAAATGTGCCATAAATTTTCTCCTCTAAATAACAAACATTTCCCACCTTTTTCTATATGGGGGCAAAAATGGGTGCAGCCTACGCTGCACCCGCTCAGATTTACTGCCAGTCAGCGTCTAAATATTCATCAATATTTGAAGAATCAATTGCAAATGCAGGTACATCTACTTCGAATTCTTCCGGTTTTTCCCCTGCGATAAGAGTTTTAGCTGCCTTATAGCACTCTTTACCAATTGTAATCGGTACTTAGTTCTGCCG